>NZ_JBHTJR010000001.1:0-40059 GCF_042676005.1 Tenacibaculum geojense
GGCGATTTAGTTTCGATTGATGTTTTAGGAAACGATAGTAACGTACCAACAGATGGAAGTATCAGTACAACAGACGGATCAAACGGAACAGTAACTGTTAATGACAACGGTACACCAGACGATCTTACGGATGATTTTGTGGAGTATACACCAGCTGATGGATTTACAGGAGAAGATACCTTTACATACACGGTTTGTGATACAGCAACACCACAAAACTGTTCAACGTCAGAAGTAACTGTAACAGTTGAAGCAGATGTTGTAGATCCAGTAGTTGTAACGGTAGATGATTCAGCAGTAACAACAGAAGGCGATTTAGTTTCGATTGATGTTTTAGGAAACGATAGTAACGTACCAACAGATGGAAGTATCAGTACAATAGACGGATCAAACGGAACAGTAACTGTTAATGACAACGGTACGCCAGATGATCTTACGGATGATTATATTGAGTATACACCAGCTGATGGATTTACAGGAGAAGATACCTTTACATATACGGTTTGTGATACAGCAACACCACAAAACTGTTCAACATCAGAAGTAACCGTAACAGTTAATGGTACAGATCCAACAACAGATCCAGTAATATCAAATTCTGATAATACTGAAGTAGATGAAGATAATGAAGTAACAATTGATGTTTTAGTTAATGATGAGAATATAACAACATCAGGTACGTTAACAATAGAAACAGATCCAGCTAATGGACTTGTAGTTATTGATGATAATGGTACGCCGGACGATATAAGTGATGACGTAATTATTTACATACCAGATGCAGATTATAACGGAACGGATAGTTTTACGTACACAGTATGTAATAATGCAATACCTCAAAGTTGTAGTACAAGTGAAGTTATTATAGTGGTAAATCCAGTTGATGATACTGTTGATGATGAAGCCGAAGTAGCAAATGACGAATCTGTGGATATTGATGTTTTAGCAAATGATACATTTACTACTGATGCAATTACAGTAACTGATGCTACTAATCCAGCTAATGGAACGGTAACAATAAATTCTGATGGAACAATTACGTATACACCTAATGAAGGTTTCATAGGAATTGATACATTTGTATATACGGTTACAGTAACTAATGCAGATGGAACTATTACAACAGAAACGGCTGAAGTAACAATTACAGTTACAGATGCATGTTTAACTGTTATTAATGAATTCAGTCCTAACGGAGATGGTTTTAATGATTACCTACAAATTAATTGTATTGATAAAGAAGAGTATAAAAATAATACGGTAGAAATATTTAATAGATGGGGTAATAAGGTTTATGGAGCTACAGGATATAATAATGATGATGTTAAATTTGAAGGAGTATCAAACGGAAGAGCAACCATAAACCAATTAGAACAATTGCCAGTAGGAACCTACTATTATATTATTGATTTAGGTGATGGACAACCAATTATTAAAGGGTGGATTTACATCAATAGATAATACATAACGCTAATAAGAAAACATGATTCAAAATAATCTTAGAGCTAAAATAACTCTAACATCAATTTTAACTGTGTTGTTGTGCATTTGTTTAAATACAAATGCACTTGCACAGCAAGATCCTCAGTATACACAATATATGTTTAATACTATGGCGGTTAACCCTGCTTATGTTGGTTCTAAAGGGCATACAGTACTTAGCGCATTAGGAAGAACTCAATGGGTAGGTTTTGAAGGAGCACCAGATACACAAACATTAAGTTATGATACTCCATTAGGATATAGTGGTGTTGGATTAGGTATAAACTTAGTTAATGATAAAATAGGACCTTCTCATGAACAATACTTAGATATTAATGCTTCTTACACTATAGAAACAGGTGAAGAAGGTAATTTAGCATTTGGGTTAAAGTTAGGAGGAAGATTATTGAATATTGATTGGACAGTTGGAAAATCTAGAGATGATGATCCTGTTTTTGACGCCAATAATAATATAATAAATAAGTTTTTACCAAGTATTGGAGCAGGTATTTATTATCATGAACCAGATTGGTATGTAGGATTATCGGTTCCAAACTTTTTAGGATCTGAGCATTATGACGGAGATAATCAATTAGGAGAAGTAGCAACAGAGCGTTTACACTTCTTTTTAATAGCAGGTTATGTTTATGACCTAACGCCAGATATTAAATTTAAACCAGCTGCGTTATTTAAGGGGGTAGCAGGAGCACCATTATCATTAGATATTTCAGCTAACTTTTTATTTGATGAAACATTTAGAGCTGGTATTTCTTGGAGATGGGATGATTCCATTTCAGCCTTATTAGGTTTTCAAGTAAGTGAAGCATTTCATATTGGATATGCATATGATTTAACCACCTCAAATTATAATGTAGCCAACTCAGGAACACACGAAGTAATGTTACGTTACGAAATATTTAAAGAAGCAAGAATGAAGTCCCCACGATTCTTCTAAAAGAAAAAGATATATTCAAAAATAACCAATGAATAAAAAGATTTTAGTAATCGCTATCGCTTTAATATCAACTACAATTCAATCACAAAGTAAGCGAGTAGCAGATAGGTATTTTAGTGAGTTTGCTTACATGCAAGCGGCCAATTTATATGAAGCAATTTATCAAAAAGGTGATACATCTCAATATATAATTAAAAGGCTAGGAGATTCATATTATAATAATGCACAAACAGCTAAAGCTGAATTTTGGTACTCTAAGCTAGTAAAACGATTTGATAGTGTTGGTACTGATTACTTATTCAAATACGCACAAGTATTAAGAAGTAATGGTAATTACAAAAAATCAGATTCTTTATTTTTAATTATTGCTGATGAATTAGGTGATAATACCATAAAAGACGATATTTCTAAAGAAGATTATTTGTTAAGTTTCTCTAACAATAAGAATAAAAGAATTAGTATAAGAAACTTAGCAATTAATACTCCTTATTCTGATTTTGGAGGTTTCTTACATAATGATGATGTTTACTTTGCTTCTTCAGTACCAAAATCTGACAGAAGAGAAAAATTATATAAATGGAATAATCAACCATTTTTAGATATATACAAAGCTTACAGTTATGTTGCTCCACTTGAAGGATCAGAATTGGACAGTATTTTTGAATTAGAAGACGTTGTTTTACTTCCTCCAGCAGTTAACACTAGATATCACGAATCTACTCCTGTATTTACAAAAGATGGAAAAACCATGTATTTTACAAGAGTAAATTACGACGGGAGACGTGTAAGAAAAGATAAAAAAGAAACCGTTAACCTTAAATTATATAAGGCTAAATACAAAAAAGGCGAGTATTATGATGTAGAAGAGTTACCTTTTAATGATGATGAATATTCTGTTGGCCTACCAGCTTTAAGTCCTGATGAAAAAACATTATATTTTACCTCAGATATGCCTGGTGGTTTAGGTCAAACAGATATTTATAAAGCAGCAATAAATGAAGATGGTACTTTTGGAGAGCCTATTAATTTAGGTCCTGCGGTAAACACACCCGCTAAAGAAATGTTTCCTTTTATAGGTGCAGATAGTACACTTTATTTTTCATCAAACGGTCATATAGGTTACGGATTAATGGATATTTTTCAGACCAAAATAGGCGATAATAATACCTATGCGGAGGCTGTAAATATGGGAAGTCCTTTTAATAGTGATAAAGATGATTTTGCTTTTTATCTAGATGAAAAAGGAAAAAAAGGATTTTTCTCATCAAATCGATCTAAAGGAAAAGGAGACGATGATATTTATAGTTTTATAATTTATGAAGATCCAGTTTGTGAGCAAACCGTTACAGGTTTTGTAAGAAGTACTATTGATAAATCATTCATTGCTGGAGTAACCATTAAATTAATAGATGCAAATGGTGAATTGGTAGATGAAACAATTACCGATGAATTTGGTAATTATAAATTTGAGGAAATTCCATGTGGTAAAGATAAATTTACTATCAATGCCACTAAGTTAGATCATATACCAGATAATGAAAATTCTGAGTTATCAATAGTTAATGATGCTGTTGTTCAGGTAGATTTAAATTTAAGACCATTAATAGTAGGAAACCAAATTGTTATTAATCCTATTTATTTTGATTATGATAAATCTAATATTAGAGAAGATGCAATGTATGAATTAGAAAACATTGTAACTGTAATGACCAATCATCCTGAAATGGTTATTAAAATAGAATCTCATACAGACAGTAGAGGAAATAGTAATTACAATAGAAGTTTATCAGACAGAAGAGCAAAATCTACAAGAGATTATATAGTTTCTAGAGGAATAGAAAAAGAACGAATTGTAAGTGCAATAGGTTACGGTGAAGATCAGTTATTAAATCATTGTGATGATAAAAATAGTAAGAAATGCTCTGAAGAAGAGCATCAATTAAACCGTAGATCTTATTTTTATATTGTTAAAAAAGGTGATCAGGTTAAATTAATGCAGCCTAGAAAGAGTATTAAAAAGAAATCAAAAACAAATATTGATAAAAAGAAAACCTCAAAAAATAGTTTATTACTTAAATTAAATGAGTTTAGAAAAACACGATCTAGAAGAAATAGAAGTGGAAGAAGTAATAAATGTAAGAGAGATACTAATTGTAGATAAATTGATAAATCTGCGATAATTGTAAATGTAAAGCCTTAACTTAAGTTAAGGCTTTTTTTATTTAACAAATATTAACACAGTAAGTTATAATAACTAATTTTTAAAAGCGTTACAACTACAAACTAATACTAATCAATTAAATTAATTATGAGAAATAAGATTGTCCCCCTGGCAATTCTGGCATTTATTGCATTAACTTCATGTGTATCTAAGAAAAAGTATACGGAATTAGAAGAACAATATAATACTACCAAAGGTAACTTACAGCAAACAACCCTAGAAAAACAAGAACTAGAGGCTAAGTTTGCAAAAATTCAGGAACGAGTTGATGATTACAATACGAAAATTAATTCGTTAAAAAACTTTAATTCTTCTTTACAAAAAGAAAATAATGTAAAATTAGATATGGTTGGTAACACAGCTGTAATTTCTAATTCATTAAAAGAAAAAATGCGTGAAACCTTAAAAAAGGTGGATCCTTCTGAGTTAGCGAATGCAAAAACATTAAAAGATTCAATGAATATTGCAGTAGCTTATAACTTAAAAAAATCTATAGATACTTCAGATTTAAATCCAGATGATGTAAATATTAATATTGATGAAACAGTTGTAATGATTTCTGTTTCAGACAACATGCTGTTTAATACTGCAAGTTATAAAGTTAAAAAAAGAGCCTATAAATTAATTGAGCAACTGGCGAATGTAATTAACTCTGAACCTAGTATGGACGTTATGATTGAAGGTCACACAGATTCTAGACCAATTAGTAATGGTGTGGTTCAAGATAACTGGGATTTAAGTGTTAAAAGAGCAACTTCTATTGTTAGAATTTTAGAGAAAAAATATAACGTAGAATCAAACAGACTTATCGCTGCTGGTAGAGGTAGTTCAATGCCAATTGTAGATAATAAAACATCTGCAAACAGAGCAAGAAATAGAAGAACAAGAATTGTTATTTTACCAAATTTAGATAAGTTTTTTGGTATGATGGCAGAAACACAAACTATTGAACCTTAATAAATGGTACAATATATTTTAAAGTTGAAAAAAGCTCTGTGAAAACAGAGCTTTTTGTTTTTTAAGATAGAACAGTGTCTTGAACCTTATAGTTTTTATAATATTGCATTAGTATAAATGAGCATGTGACCGAAGAAGCAATACCTTCAATTGCTAAAGCAAATACTACTAGCGGTAAGCTTAACCTACTTCCCCAAAAAAACGAAGTTTCTAAAAACTCAATAAAATTAGGATCAAAAGCTCCAACATACAAAAGTAAGCCAAGTATTGTAATACCAACACTTACTATCGAAGTAGCTGCACCAACTGAAAAATTATTTACATACAAATTTTCTTGATTGTATTTAATATTTGCTTTAATAGCGTTATTTACACCCCAAAAAACAAAAATAAAATTAAGAAAACGTAATTCAGATATATTTTCTAGTCCTAATAACTTCATTAAGAAGAAATAAATAGCAATTCCAGCAAAAATTATAAAAGCATTTTTAAATATGATTTTATTAGTATTCATACAACATCAATTTAAAAGTTAATAGTTGCTTAAAGATACTAAATAATGTATTGAAAATCAATTTTTTAAAGTAAAGCTTCTTTTAATAATGTTACTGTGTGTTTAGCTATTCTTTGTGTACCGTCATAAATTTGATGCCTACAGCTTGTTCCAGAAGCAACAATTTCCGTGGTAGTATCACAATTCCTTACTTTTGGAAATAAGGTATCTTCACCAACTTGCATACTAACTTTGTAATGCTCTTTTTCATACCCAAATGAACCAGCCATTCCACAGCATCCAGTGTTCATTATGGTTACATTGTAGTTTTTAGGTAGATTTAAGCAAGTAAAACTTGCATGAGTACTAGATAATGCTTTTTGATGACAATGTCCGTGTATTTTTAAGTTTAAAGGCTTATCTGTGAATTTATCACTGGATATATTTCCGTTTATAATTTCATTTGCCAAGAATTCTTCAATAGTAAAACAATGTTGAGCTACTTTTTTTGCTGCTGATATGTCTTCAGCTAATCGAATATATTCATCTTTAAAAGTTAATATGGCAGAAGGCTCAATTCCTATTAAAGGAGTTTTTTCACTAATTATATTTTTAAAAGCTGCTATATTTTTATTAGCAATATTTTTCGCTTCTTTTAAAAAACCTTTTGAGATAAAACTACGAGCGCTTTCTTCATGTTGTATATGCAATACCTCATAACCTAATTTTTCTAATAAAATAACAGCATCTTTTCCTATTTCAGTATCATAAAAATTAGTGAACTCATCATTAAACAGATATACTTTTTTACTGGCTGAAATACCATTGTGTTTGTTTAGCCAAGTGCTTAATGGTTGTTTAGCTAATTTAGGGACAGTTCTTTCTTGAGCTACTCCCATAATACTTTTAGCTAATGCAGTATTGGTTAATAGGTTAGTTATTACAGGAAATTTGCTACCTAGTTTGTTATATTTAGCATTATTAGCAAATAATTTACTTCTAAAACTATATCCGTTAGTTTCTTGATATTGATATAGAAATTCTGCTTTTAAACTAGCTACATCAACATTACTTGGACATTCACTAGCACAAGCCTTACAGCTTAAACATAAATCAAATACCTTTTTTAGTTCTTTATGATTAAACTTATTAACTTTTTCTGAATTAGTTAAAAATTCACGTAATGCATTAGCACGAGCTCTGGTAGTGTCTTTTTCGTTTTTAGTGGCTCTGTAGCTAGGACATAAAGTTCCTCCTGCTTCTGGTGATTTTCTACAATCTCCAGATCCATTACATTTTTCAGCTAATTTTAAAATACCTTCACTATCGGAAAAGTCTAGTAATGTTTTAATTTCGGGCTCTTTTCTATCAACTTCATAGCGCAGGTTTTTATCCATAGGAAAAGCATCTGTAATTTTTCCTTTGTTAAATACATTATCAGGATCAAAAGCTTTTTTAATACGTTTTAATAATTGGTAGTTTTTTTCTCCAATCATTAATGGGATGAACTCTGCTCTAACAATACCGTCTCCGTGTTCACCACTAAAAGAACCATTATATTTTTTGACAAGTTTAGCAGTTTCTGTAGTTATTTTTCTAAATAAGGCAACATCTTCACTCTTTTTTAAATTTAAAATAGGTCTTAAATGGAGCTCCCCAGCGCCAGCATGTGCATAATACACTGCTTTTTGCTCGTATTTGTCCATAATTGCGGAAAACTCTTCGATATATGCGGGCAGATCATTTAAATCTACAGCAGTATCTTCAATACAAGCAACAGCTTTATCATCACCAACCATATTACCTAATAATCCTAATCCGGCCTTTCTTAAATCTAATACTTTTTGAATATCCTTACCATATACTTTAGGATGATGATATCCAAAACCATTGTTTTGCAAATCATGGATTAATTTTTCTGCTTGATTTTCTGCTTTTTCTATGGAATCAGCTTTAACTTCTAACATTAAAACGGCTTCTGGATCTCCCTGTAAAAAAAAGCGGTTTTTAGATTGTTCTCTGTTGTTTTTAGTACAATCTAAAACTACCTTATCCATTAACTCACAAGTGTACAAATTATGTTTCATGGCAATAACAGTAGCTTTTAAGCTTTCATTTACATTTGAAAAATGTGGGCAAACCATGATACTGTGAGTAGGAGGTAAGCTATCTAGTTGTAAAGTTATTTCTGTGGTAAAAGCCAAAGTACCTTCACTACCAGCTAAAAACTGAGCAATATTTATTGTATCTAATTCTCCTCCAAAAATATCAGCTGTTAAAAATTCGTCAACAGCATAACCTGTATTTCTTCTATGAATTGTGCTTTTTGGAAATTCTTTTTTAATTTCTAATTGGTTTTCAGCAGCACTTAATTCAAATAGTAGAGTTTTATAAATACTTCCTTCTAAAGAGTTTTCTATACTTTTATTTCGGAATTGTTGTGAGTTAATAGCAGAAAATTCTGCTTCAGTACCATCAGAAAGTATAGTTTTTAACCCTAAAACTTTATCTCTGGTAACTCCATATTTAATGGATGTACTACCTGATGAATTATTACCAACCATACCTCCAATCATACATCTGTTAGAAGTAGATGTATTTGGGCCAAAAAATAAACCGAATGGCTTTAAAAACCTGTTTAAATCATCTCTAATAACACCTGGCTGAACTTTAATAGTTTTTTGTTGTTCATCAAAAGCTAAAATATTTGTAAAGTATTTAGAAACATCAACAACAATACCGTCACCAACACACTGCCCTGCTAAAGAGGTACCAGCAGTTCTTGGTATTAAGGTAGTTGAATTGTTTTTTGCAAATGTTATTAGTAACTTTATATCATTGTTATTTTTAGGAAAAGCAACTGCAACGGGAATTTTTCTGTAAACAGAAGCATCAGTTGCATAAAGACTTTTGTGTAAATCATCAAAAAATAATTCACCTTCTAATGATTTTTCTAGTATTTTTAAAGAGGAATTGTCAATCATAACTAACACAAATATCCGAATAAATTTTATGAAAAAGCTAAAAATAAAATTTAATAATTAAACAGAATAATATATATTTGTTAAAAATCAAACAATGAAGACAACAGAAATCTTTAATAAATTATGGAAGGAATACACAGAGCGTACACCTTCTGCCCAAAAAATATATGATCTATTTACTGATAAAGGTAATATTGTATTTAATGATCACGTAGCATTTAGAACCTTTGATGATGAACGCGTAAATATAGAAGTATTGGCTACTCCTTTTATAGAAGCTGGTTATGAAGAGAAAGGTGATTACGTTTTTGAAGCGAAAAAGCTTTATGCAAAACATTATGAACATAAAACAGATAAAAATGCTCCAAGAGTATTTATAAGTCAGTTAAAAACAAAAGAGTTTTCTGAAGATCTACAGAAGAAAGTTTCTGCTTTGATTGATAATTTATCAAAAGAAGATTTAAACCCAAAACATCTTGTTTTTAAAGGTAGATTATGGGAACAACCTAGTTATGATGTTTATGAAAAGTTAATGGATGAAAGTGAATATGCCGCTTGGTTATATGTTAATGGATTTTGCTCTAACCATTTTACTGTGGATGTAAATAAGTTAGAAACTTTTAGTACGTTACAAGAGGTTAATACATTTTTAAAAGAAGAAGGCTTTAAAATGAATACTTCTGGAGGAGAAATTAAGGGTACACCAGAGCAGTTACTTGAACAATCTAGTGTATTAGCAGATAAAATTCCTGTTGATTTTAAAGAAGGAACAAAAGAAATTACTTCTTGTTATTATGAATTTGCATTTAGATATCCTATGAAAAATGGTGAGTTATATTCAGGTTTTATAGCGTCTTCTGCAGATAAAATTTTTGAAAGTACTGATATGAAGCTACAATAAGTTGCTTATTATTGATATTGTTTTTGTTAAAAACCCTGCTTTATGCAGGGTTTTGTGTTACAATTTTTAAAAAATATCGTCTTTATAATAAACACTATTATAAACATGAATATTTTTAGAGTATTGCTAGCTATTTTATTTCCGCCATTATCTGTAATAGATAAAGGATGTGGATCTTTTGTGATAATTTTTATACTTACAATTTGTGGATGGATTCCTGGAGTTATTGGAGCTTTAGTTATACTAAATAATCCTAAGAGCTAAGAAACTTGTTCTCCATTTTTAACTGTTTTAGAAGGTTTAAGTAATACTACTTTACCTTCTTTATTATAAATCCCTAATACAAGACATTCGCTCATGAAATTGGCTATCTGTCTCGGTTTAAAGTTTACAATACAAGCAACTTGTTTGTTAAGTAATTCATCTTTGGTATATAACTCGGTAATTTGAGCACTAGATTTTTTAATGCCTAATTCACCTAAATCTAATTTAAGTTGATAAGCAGGTTTTCTGGCTTTAGGAAAATCACTAACTTCAATAATGGTTCCTATTCTAATATCAACTTTTAAAAAATCATCAAAATTAATTGTATCCATTTTATTTTGTTAGTTTTTGTATCACCCATAAAGGACCAATTAGTAAAAATTGTAAATCTTTAATAAAAGAAGGTTTTTTACCTTCTACTTTATGTCCATAAAACTGACCAACCCAGGCAATAGCAAAAATAATTAAAGATGTGTAAAATAGGTTAGTAGTATTGTTTATCCAATTATTACCGGCAATAGAGAGTAAAATTAGAAAAAGCATTTTTATAAAATACCAGAATCCTAATCTCAAATAAAAAAAAACACTTATTAATACACCAATAACAAAGGCCCAATTTTCAATTAATGGATTATATAATCCTAGTACATCTTTTAAAAGTTGATTCGGAATACTCATGAATAAACCAATTACACTAAAAAAAATAGCTGGTACACATATGTAATGTATTAGTTGGTTTGTTTCATTTTGATGACTAACTGCATACTCATCAAACCATTGTTGTGCTGTTCTCATATCATTTGTTTTAATAAATATAGAATTTATATTTTAAACATAAAAAAAAGGCCAGATGTAAATCTGGCCTTTCAAGTAATAAATTTATGATTATTCGCTTAGTTTAAAATTG
Source organism: Tenacibaculum geojense (assembly GCF_042676005.1). NCBI lineage: Bacteria > Pseudomonadati > Bacteroidota > Flavobacteriia > Flavobacteriales > Flavobacteriaceae > Tenacibaculum > Tenacibaculum geojense. Next base: position 11,165 of record NZ_JBHTJR010000001.1, read on the forward strand.
ATAGGGAAAGTATACTTTACGTTTACTTTACTTCCATTGTTTTCAGCAGGAACAAATTTTGGTAATTTGTCAATTAACTTTTTGATTGATTCTGCTAATAATTCACCGTTTTTAGGCCCTCTAGTTTTTATGTTAACAACATCTCCGTTTTTATCAATAACAAAGTAAGCATAAACACGTCCTTCAATATTGTTATCAATAGCTTCTTGAGGATAGTTAAAGAATCTATTAATATGTCTTAACATTTCAGTGTTAAAACAGTTTATAGATTTATCTCCAGATTTTTCACAGGCTCTAAATAATGGAGCTGCTTGAGCATCTTCAACTTTAATAATTTCTTTTAAAGCAACAACTTTAGTTTTTGGCTTTATGTTAGTTCGAGCTCTATCAGGAATTTTAAATCCAATAGGAACACCATACTTAACCTTTACAGGTCTACCATTGTGTTTACCAGGCTTAAATTTAGGTAATTTCTTTATAATTCTTTCAGCTTCTTCTTCTAATAAAGCACCACCATAAGGTCCTCTTAAATTTAAGTCACCAACAGTACCATCTTTTTGAATAACGAATTGAACAAGAACTCTACCTTGAATACTTTTTTCGTATGCTTCACTAGGATATCTGAAATTTCTTCTGATATGATTAGAAATTTCTTCTTTAAAACATTTTTCTTGCTCATACAAAGCAACTTTTTCACATGATTTAAATAATGGAATTTCTTGTACTAAAGTGAAAGGTACCTTTTCAACAACTTCTTCTCTTGATAAATCTAAAGATCCAACTAAAGAAGCTTTCTTTTTAATGTCAGCAAGTTTAGAACCACTCACAGTACCACCAACACCAGTAACCGCATCTCTTTTTCGGATAACTCTTTTACGAGTAGTAACCTCAATAGAAACTCGATTAACTTTATTTCCGTTTTCATCTTTTGTTTCAATAGCACATTTAGTAATACTATTCATACTTAATGCTGGATCGTCACTTACAGGTGTGTCACAAACTTCTTTCGATTGTGCATTTAGCGATTGGTGTAGACAAGCAACTACAGCCAATAATAATAGTCTTCTAACCATAAATTTAGGGATTAGGGATTGTTAACGCAGCTAACTTACTAATTAATAACTAAATATTAAAGAAAAAATAACTTTTTTATTGATTATTTATTAACTACGTACTATTGGCTGTTGATTGTGTATTAATTTGAGGTGAAATTTATTGGGAGGTTATACACCACACTTACTGGTAAACCCTTGTGTTTACCGGGGATTAGAGTTGGTAGTTTTTCAATTACTCTCGCAATTTCATCTTCTAATTTTACTGACTTTACATTAGACTTGACTTTAAGGTTATTAACATTTCCAGACATATCTATCGTAAATTGTATAAATACTTTACCGCTAATTCCGTCATTGGATACTCTTTCTGGGTAAAAATTCTTAGCAAAATGACTAGAAATCTGATTGTTAAAACAAGCAGTTTTTTGGTTTGAACTTACTTTTTTACACTTAGTAAAACTAGGTTTTTCATCTACTAACGAAAATAATACAACAGCTGAATTATTTAAATTATTTTTAGTAATAATTTCTTTCTTTAGTTCTATAGTTCCTAAGTTATTATCTACAGATTTAGTTAATTCAGTTTCATCTGATAATATTGAAGATCTTTTCTTTTTTCTTCTGATTATATGAGAAGCTGTTTTTTTTCGAGTTTTATAATTTGCAGTAATGTTCAAAACAACCTTAGTATCATTGTTTTCATTATCATCTTTCTCAATAGAGCATTTGGTTATAGAGTTTAGGTCATTCAACTCAATTGTTGGGTTTTCGCATTGTTCCTTATTTCTTTGAGAATAGGAATTTGAGCAGTATGCAACTAAAAGCATACTAGTTAGAATTATTCTTTTCATATTGTTGGAGGATTGTTTAATTATCTCAAATTTCACAAAATTCTCTCCAAATTCCGTTAATTCTAACTTATTGAACTGTTAGCTAATGTTAATTATAATGTTAAGAGTTTACATTAAATTTACAATTAAGACACATTTTAACAATGTGTCTTAACTTTATTTTTACTTTGCTTAGTATTTAGGTTTAGATTTATTTTGTTTTAAATCAAGTGTTTTAAGGTTTTTCTGTGTTGTTTCATTAATATATCTTAAATTCAAATACTACTTGATTACAATAATAATATCATTAACTTAGTTTAAACTCTATAGGTATAGTATACTTAACTTTTACTTTTTTATTAGACTTAGTTGCAGGTGTAAATTGAGGTAACTTTTCTATTAATCTTTCAGCTGCTCTTTCTAAAATTTTAGCGTTCTCAGGAGCAGTTAATTGTATATTCGTAATCTTCCCCTTTTCATTAATAATGAACTCCGCTATAATATTACCTTCTATATTATCTTCAACAGCTTGTTTTGGGTATTTAAAGTTAGCTTCTATATGTTGAATTATTTCGTTATTGAAACAATCAATACTTCCGTCATTATCATTTAAGCATTTTTCAAATTTTGGAAGCTCATCAACAGCTTCAAAATCTAGTATTTTAGCAAAACTTATATATTTTTTTGAAGCACTTCTGTATTGTTTAGGTAGTTTAAAATTAATAGGTACACCTTTGTTTACGTATACAGCTTCTCCTTTAACTTTTCCAGGCGAAAACTTGGGTAAACTAGCAATCACTCTTTCAGCTTCTTCTTCTAAAAGTTTTCCATTTTTTGGTCCTTTAGATTGTATGCTTGCAACGTTCCCTTCTTTATCGATCATAAATTGAACAAGTACTTTACCTTCCATTTGATGCCATAAGGCTTTTCTTGGGTAATTAAGTCTGTTTTTAATATGATTTTGTAATTCTTTGTTAAAACATTTTTCTGCATCAACCTCAAATAAAGCTTCGCATGCTTTAAATCTAGGTTTCTCTTCAACTATGCTAAATGGTAATTTGTTTTTTAAAGCTTCTTTATTTCTAATTTCTAGTTTACTTACTAATAAAGTATTTCGTTTAAATTCATCTATTTTATTATTTGATGAAAGTTGTAAATTTTTTGAAGCTTCTCTAGGTTTTCTTTTAGTTTGAACTACTATAGTTACTTTTTTTGTTTTTTTATTTCCTGATACAGCTTCTTTTATACTACATTTAGTTATACTATTTAAATCTGCAATTAAATCAGTATCAGACGTACAAGTATTATTTTGAGATGAAATATAAAATGGAATAAATAAAAGTTTGATGAAGATTAGGTAGTTTTTTTTCATTAGTTGGGGTTTTATGATAAGTTTTACAAATATGTTACAACTAATGTTAACTTATTGTTAAGTTTTTTAAATATATGTTAATAAACTAAAAAAACCTTTAGATAAAACTAAAGGTTTTTTGAATAAATTTTTATTGAAGATGTAAGTTTAAGTTACTTTACATTCATTAATTCTACATCAAAAATTAAGGTTGCGTTAGGAGGAATTACACCACCCGCGCCAGCGGCTCCATAGGCTAAATTAGAAGGTATTACTAAACGAGCTTTATCGCCTACTTGTAATAATTGAATTCCTTCATCCCAACCTGGAATTACTTGGCCTACACCAATAGTAAAATCGATTGGTTGTTTACGCTTATAAGATGAATCGAAAACAGTTCCATCCAACAACTGACCTTTATAGTGTACAGATACTACAGCGCCTTTAGTAGCTTTTTTACCTTCTCCATTCTGTAAAATTTTATAACGCAATCCACTTGGAGTTTCATCATAACCAGCTGCAACTTGATCTAAAAGTTCTTTTTGTTTTGCTTTTTCAGCAGCTTCACGTTTTTCACGTTCTCCTTCAAAAGATCTGAAAGCTTCAACAGCATTCCATTTTTCAGCTATTTCACCAACACGAATTATTTCAACATTCATTTCATCATCTTGCTCAACAGCGTCAACAACATCTTGTCCTTCAATTACGCTTCCAAATACAGTATGTTTTCCGTCTAACCAAGGAGTAGCAACATGCGTTATGAAAAATTGAGAGCCATTTGTACCAGGTCCAGCATTTGCCATTGATAATTTACCTGGAGCATCGTGCTTTAAATCAGGATGAATTTCATCATCAAACTTATAACCTGGGTTACCAGTTCCTGTTCCTTGTGGACATCCACCTTGGATCATGAAATCAGCAATTACACGGTGAAACTTCAATCCGTTATAATATGGCTGTCCTTGTGGACGTGCGTCGTTTTCTAAATTTCCTTCAGCTAAAGCAACAAAGTTACCTACTGTTCCTGGAGTTTTTTCATATTCTAAATTCACTAAAATATCACCTTTAGGTGTTGTGAACTTTGCATAAATTCCGTTGTTCATTTGTTTAATTTTTAATTCTATTTACACTTTATTTCTTTGCGGATAAACTACCAAAACTATAATTTATTCCGATATTTAAATTTGTAGCGTTTACGTTTCCAAAAGGAGCATATAATTGTCCACCAGAAACAGTAAAAGCAAAGTTATTTGTAATGTTGAGATTTATACCTGCCGAAGGTCTAACAATAATACCTTCACCAGTATCTACTCCAGCACCACCAGCAGCACCACCTGTTAAATCTATAAATAAACTTAAAGGTGAGTTTAATAAAGGGTTTGTTTTAAAACCTGCTCCAACTAAACCATGCGCATATCCTCCAGATCTACCTCCGTAAGCAAAACCAGCTTCACCAATTAAATATATGTTTTTGTTGATATCATAATTAAATTGTAAGGAAAGTAATTGTAAATCTGTATTTAAAATATTTTCTAGATCATCTGTTTTATTAACTTTAAAATAAGTTTGATTTTCTAAACTTACCGTTATTCCTTGTGTGTAGAAATTTGATAATTGTTTTTTAGGGGAACTTACAGTTCCACCATTTAATCCTAAATATTTAACACCAAAACCAATTGTGTAAGCTTCAAAGTCACCATCTAAAGCTCTGTAATAGCCTCCATGGCCACTTAACGTAAAATTATTTGCTAACTTAATATCAAGACCAGCAGAAGGGTAAATGGTTAATCCACCTTCAGGGGCAATTCTACCACCAGCAGCCCCGATACCAAATTTGGTAAAAAAGTTTAGGTATTTAGATTGGTAAGGATGATAACCTGCTCCCACAAATAAATCCATAAATCCAGCGCGTAAGCCTTTGTATATTGCATCTGTATGAGCGAATAGAAAAGTTTGCTCATTTAAATGTTTTTGATATTCAAATCCTAAAACATATAACGTTTCATCTAAAGGTGTTCCGTTATCTTTTTTAGAATCACCAAAAGGGAAAAAGAAGTCAAAACGTACTTGTTGTACATTTTTTACAACTGGTTGCATCCAGAAATTAGTTTCCTCTAAATTAGAGTTGGATATAAACTTTTTATGAGCGTTTTTATAGTCTGTTAAACGAAGAATACTAGGAATTTCAATAAATAGAGAAAGAGTATTGTCGTTAATTTTACCTGAGAAAAAATCTATATAGCTATATTGAATTCCTACCGAATAGTTGTTTTTTTTATATTGTAAACCAACATTAGAATTGATAAAAGCACCATCATTTACAAGATATCTATATCCGCCACCGCCACCAAAATGAAAGTTAGCATCTACATAAAAATTGTTATAGATTTTTTTATTAATTCCAATTTCAGCACCTAAAGTAAATAAACCACCTTGGTCACCTGTTACTGCATAATGAAAACCAGCTCCACCATATAGCCAGTTGTTAAACGGCACTAAATAGTGTAAACCTACTAACCCCATTGTTGGTTTAAGGTTAGGGTATTGATCTGTAGGCATGGTTACAGGAATAAAATTTAAACGAATTTTATTCTGTAACTCTTTACCTGGTAATTCAGATAATTTTTCCTGAGCATTTAAATTACAAAACAACAGGAGAGTTAGTACATATATTATTTGTTGCTTATTCAAACTCACTGGTAAAATGTAATTTAACCGTTGGGTATTTGCTTTGTGTCATTTGTATGGTAAAAGGAGAATCAGCTAGAAATACTAATTGTCCTTGTTTGTCTTTTGCTAAATAACGTTGCTTAACTCTTTTAAACTCTTTAAATTCTTCGTTTTTTGGATCTTCAGGTTGAACCCAGCAAGCTTTATGTACTGCAATGTTTTCATAGGTACATTTAGCATTGTATTCATGCTCTAAACGATATTGAATTACTTCATATTGAAGTGCTCCTACAGTACCTATAATTCTTCTTCCGTTCATCTCTAAGGTAAAAAGCTGTGCTACACCTTCATCCATTAACTGATCTAAACCTTTATATAATTGTTTTGCTTTAAGAGGATCTGCATTGTTTACATATCTAAAATGTTCAGGAGAGAAACTAGGAATTCCTTTAAAGTTTAAGTTTTCACCTTCGGTTAACGTATCTCCAATCTTAAAGTTACCTGTGTCATGTAATCCAACAATATCGCCCGCAAAAGACTCTTCTACAATTTCTTTCTTTTCAGCAAAAAATGCATTTGGACTTGAGAATTTTACTTTTTTACCATTTCTAACGTGTAAATATGGAGTGTTTCTTTTAAAAGTACCTGATACTATTTTAACAAAAGCTAAACGGTCTCGATGTTTTGGATCCATATTTGCATGGATTTTAAATACAAATCCTGTTAGTTTTTGTTCTTTAGAATCTACCAAACGAGTATCAGACATTTTAGGCTGAGGGTTTGGAGCAATTTCAATAAAACAGTCTAACAATTCTTTTACACCAAAGTTATTTAAAGCAGAACCAAAAAATACAGGCTGTAACTGTCCTTGTTCGTATGCTTTTTGATCAAAATCTGGGTACACTTCATACACCAGTTCTAATTCTTCACGAAGTGTTTCAGCAGCGTTTTTACCTACTAATTTATCTAATTCTGGATTGTTAATATCATCAAATTCAACACCTTCAGAAATAGTTTGCTTATTATCACCAGAAAATACATTAATTTTTTTCTCCCAAATATTGTAAATGCCTTTAAAATCATATCCCATTCCAATAGGGAAACTAAGTGGGGTAACTTTTAAACCAAGTTTTTGTTCAACTTCGTCTAATAAATCAAACGCATCTTTACCTTCACGATCCAGTTTGTTAATAAACACAATCATAGGTATGTTACGCATTCTACAAACTTGAACTAATTTTTCTGTTTGTTCCTCTACACCTTTTGCAACATCAATTACAACAATAACGCTATCTACAGCTGTTAAAGTTCTAAAAGTATCTTCAGCAAAATCTTTGTGACCTGGTGTATCTAAAATATTTATTTTTTTGTCTTTGTAATTAAATGCTAAAACAGAGGTAGCTACAGAAATTCCACGCTGACGCTCAATTTCCATAAAATCTGATGTAGCACCTTTTTTAATTTTATTACTTTTTACTGCACCAGCCTCTTGAATTGCACCACCAAAAAGTAATAATTTTTCAGTCAAGGTAGTTTTACCTGCATCGGGGTGAGAAATAATCCCGAAAGTTCTTCTTTTTTGTATTTCTTGTAAAAAACTCATCTATAAATATTGAAGGCGCAAAGTTACATTTTAAAAAAAGAAAGAGCAAAACGACCTTGCAGCTATTTTACTCTTTTAAAAATGTTTAATTGTATAAGTTTATTTATCTAAAACTTCAATAGTCATGGGTATGTCTTCAATTGGCCATTCATCTGGAGTTGTTTTTACAGCGGCTATTTTTTGTATCGTAGAAAAACCACTAATAACTTCACCAAAAATAGTATAATCACCATCTAAATGATGAGCTCCATATTTATTGCTAACAATATAAAAATCAAAAGGACTTGATAGTTTGTTGGGGTTGTTGTCTAAATTTCTAGCAGCAGCCAAAGCACCATATTTATGTTTTTTATAAGGATTGATTTCTGGCTTAATAACATAGTTTCTGTATTTATTTCTAATTCTGGCGGTAGTTTTATTATCAGAATCACCACCTTGAACAGCCATGTTTTTTACAATTCTATAAAAAACGGTACTGTTAAAATACCCAATTTTAGTAAGAAAAATAAAACTAGCACGATGTAATGGGGTTTCTTCATACAAGCGTAATGTAATATTACCCAAGCTAGTTTTAATTAAAACTTTATTTTCTTTATGTTGATTGCCGTATTTAGTAAGAAAAGCTGTAGTGTTTTTATGGTTTAAACTGTCCCAGGGCTTTACTACTTTCTTAACAGTTTTTTGTTTGATTTCCTTGGATGTATTTTTTGTTGCTTTCAGCGTGTTTTTTTCTTCTTTTTTACACTGACTTAAAAATGTAAATACTGTAATTATTACAAGAATTTTAAATAGTTTCATGAAAGAAATTAGATTTTGAGGCCGTAAATATAAATTATTGTTATAGTTTTTATAGTATAGATTTATAAAAAGATAGTTTTTTGAAAGTATTGATTTTAGTACATTTGTTACTATGACCGAAGAACAAGTAATTTTAGTAGACGAGCAAGATAATCCAATAGGGTTAATGCCAAAGATGGAAGCGCATGAAAAAGCACAATTACACAGAGCCTTTTCTGTTTTTGTGTTTAATAACAAAAATGAATTAATGCTACAACAAAGAGCGCATAGTAAATATCATTCGCCTTTGTTATGGACTAATACTTGTTGTTCTCATCAACGTGATGGAGAAGATAATATATCAGCAGGAAAAAGACGTTTACAAGAAGAAATGGGGTTTTCATGTGAGTTACAAGAAGTGTTTTCATTTATTTACAAAGCGCCTTTTGATAATGGTTTAACAGAGCATGAGTTAGATCATGTTATGATTGGTTATTTTAATGATGAACCTACAATTAACAAAGAAGAAGCGGAAGCATATAAATGGATGTCTTTAGAGGATGTTAAAAAAGATATTGAGTTACACCCAGAACAATACACAGCTTGGTTCAAAATTATTTTTGAAAAATCATACAATAAAATTGCTAACTTTAAGTCTATAAACAATGCCTAGAGTTACCGTACACAGAAAAGCACATTTTAACGCAGCACACAGATTGTATAGACAAGATTGGAGTGATGAAAAAAACTTTGAGGTTTTTAGTAAATGTAGTAATCCAAATTACCATGGGCATAATTACGAGTTAATTGTTTCTTTAACTGGAGAAATTGATAAAGAAACGGGCTATGTGTATGATTTAGGAAAACTGAAAAATTTAATTAAAAGTGAGGTTGAAGAACCTTTTGATCATAAAAACCTAAATATAGAGGTTGAGGAATTTAAGAGTTTAAATCCGTCTGCAGAAAATATATCGGTGGTGATATATGATAAGTTGCGCAAACATTTGCCAAGCAGTTTAGATTTAAAAATAACTCTGTATGAAACACCACGCAATTTTGTAACCTATTCAGGCGATTAATGTCTAAAGTCAATCAGTTTTTAAAATTCACACCTATCTTAAAAGAGAAAATTTGGGGAGGTGAAAAGCTACGTACACATTTAAATAAAGCAACTAACTCATCTAATATTGGTGAAAGTTGGGAGCTTTCTGATGTAGAAGGAGATACTTCTATAGTTGCAAACGGAAATTTAAAAGGAAAAGATTTAAAAGAACTTTTAAGTACTTATAAATCTTCATTAGTAGGCGAGAAAGTGTACAACCAGTTTGGAGAAAAATTTCCGTTATTAATTAAGTTTATAGACGCTAAAGAGGCGCTGAGTATTCAATTACATCCGCACGACGATCTGGCTCAAAAAAGACATAACTCTTTTGGGAAAACAGAAATGTGGTATGTAATGCAAGCAGATGAAAACGCAAATCTAATAGTTGGTTTTAAAAAAGATAGTACTCAAAAGGAGTACCTAAAACATTTAGAAAACAAATCGTTATTAGACATTTTAAATGTAGATGTTGTTTCTAAAGGAGATGTTTATTTTATTCCCACAGGAAGAGTTCATGCCATCGGAGCTGGGGTTTTACTAGCAGAAATTCAACAAACATCAGATATAACTTACAGAGTTTATGATTGGGATCGCCAAGATTCCGCCGGAAATTATAGAGAGTTGCATACAGATTTAGCTTTAGATGCGATAGATTATAAAGCTAAAGAACAGTATAATACTAATTATGAATCGGAGGAAAATAAAGCATCAGAAATAGTTTCCTGTCCTTATTTTACAACGAATATATTTCCAATCAACGGAACGGTTAATGTAAATAACAGCTCTAAAGATAGTTTTGTTATTTACATGTGTGTTTCTGGTAAAACAGTGTTTAATTATAATAAGATTAGCACTTCTTTAGAAGCTGGAGAAACATTGTTAGTTCCTGCAGGTTTAAAAGAGTTTTCTATAAACTCAACAAATGGTTTGTCTGAATTATTAGAAGTATATATTAAATAAAAAGCTCAAGGGGAAACCTTGAGCTTTTACCAAACAAACAAACCAAAAAAGCTTAACTAAGAAGCTTTTTCTAATATATAACCAAAAGTAGCTTTACAGATTATATCTTTTTTCAACTCTGAATTTTTATAAACAGTTATCTTTAGTTCCAATTCAGAATCGTTATATTTTTTAATATTATTCTTAAATATCAGCTTATCATTTAAATAAGCATTGTTAATAATGTTGAGTTCAAATGAGGAAAAGCCATCTTTAATAAGTTCAGCTTTATATGGGTTTACAGATAAATTGGCAGAACGCTCAACTTTATCATATAAAATAGAGGTTTTTAGCACATTTTTTTTGCTAACCTGTTTTTTGCTAACAGTAAATTGTAGTTGATGAGGTGCGTTATGTAAGTTATTCATAATGTTACGGATTGAGGTTTATAAAATGCGGTTCTTTAAACGATGTATTTTGTAAGCGATACATAATCATTGAACATTGTTGAATTTGCTGGGTTGTTTTAACTGTTGTCATCATGTTTATTAAATTTTAAAAATGTTTAAATTAAAAAAGGTGCTTTTGTAAAAAAAGCACCTTTTAGTTATATATATAAATTAAATTCTTTATCTAAATCACTTAAAAGGTGCATACATACAATACTGCTGCTGGCGCATAGTAGTTGTACACATAATTGTAGAAATTATGTTGCCTTGAATTTTGTATGTGTTTAATTTGCCTTTCATGATAGTTCAAATATAGAAAACTTGTTATAGTGATTACTATAGACTTGAAAAATAATATGTTAAAGTTTTACGAATATCATTTTAATTACTTTCAAAAATCAGAATATATAAATATGTATCTTTACGCGCTTAATATCGCTATTATTTTATGAGAATTATTGCCATGATACCAGCACGTTACAGTGCAACAAGATTTCCAGGTAAGCTAATGAAAATGCTTAAGGGTAAGTCTGTTATTGTAAGAACCTATGAAGCTGCGTTACATACTAATTTGTTTGATGATGTTTATGTAGTTACAGATTCTGATATTATTTATAATGAAATAACCTCTGTAAACGGAAAGGTAATTATGAGTAAAAAAGAACATGATTGCGGTTCTGATAGAATTGCCGAAGCTGTTGAAGATTTAAATGTAGATATTGTGGTAAATGTTCAAGGTGACGAGCCTTTTATAGATACTGTTTCATTAGAAAAATTAATTGCTGTTTTTAAAAATGATACATTAAAAGAAATAGATTTAGCATCATTAAAGGTAGCTATGTCATCCAAAGAAGAAATAGAAAACCCAAACAATGTAAAAGTTATTACAGATAATAAAGACTTTGCAATTTATTTTTCAAGAAGTGTAATTCCGTATCATAGAGATACTACATTAAATGTTACTTATTACAAACATAAAGGAGTGTATGCTTTTAGAAAAGAAGCTTTAATTGATTTTTACAATACACCAATGACTCCGCTTGAAGCTGCAGAAAAAATAGAAGCTATTCGATATTTAGAGGTAGGGAAGAAGATAAAGATGATAGAAACCGATGTAGAATCTATAGGTATAGATACTCCTGAAGATTTAGAAAAAGCAAAGAAGTTTTTAAATGAATAAAAAGTAAAGCGTAATCTAAAAAGATTACGCTTTTTTTGTGTTAATGTTTGATTGCTATTTTTTTGGTTACTACCGAATCACCTGTTAGTTTTATAATGTAGAATCCGTTTTTAAGATTAGCGATATCTATATTTTGATTGTATTTTGATAAATTTTTATCAATAAGTTTTCTTCCATCTATAGTAAAAATTTCTACTTTATTAAATGTAGTTTTACTATTAATGGTTAACGCACTGTAGGCATTATTTGAATATATTTTTACATCCGAAGTGTTTACTCTTTGATTGGTGCAAGGTCCAACAATACTCCAAACTTCCCATTGTCCAGAGTTATTTTCTGGATTTTGGTTTTTACTATACCAATTATTACTGTAAATTACGTTATTGAAGACAACTTGAGTATCTTTAGCATCATACACCGTGTTAGCATCCCAAGCAGGGATTCCGTTACATCCATTTGGGTCAGGATTATTTCCATTATCAGCACCAAAAACAATATAACCATTACAATTTAACCATTCGCTGTAGCTACCACCACAAGTATTATTTTGCCATACTCCTGTGTTGATCTCTTGATCTTCTGCTTGTAAAGTATTATTGTTAATTGTAATGTAATCTATTTGAACGTCTCTGTCACCATTATCATTAATAAATTCAAGTTTAACTTCACCATTGCCATCAACTCCATAAATTTCATATGTACTTGTTAAGGTAAAAGTATCTATAAGACTATTGTTTATATAAACACTTAGTTGTTCACCTCCAAGTACACCTCTTGCTTTAATATTAATATCATAGGTAATTTGGTCACCACCACCATTGTCACCACCACCGTTATCGCCGCCACCATTGTCTCCATTACAGTATGTAGCCCAGTTTTGGATGATGTTTTTTACTTTTTGTCCTGATGCGGTTAAGTTACTAGCACTCCAGTTACCATTTACTGATGCTCCAGGTCTTAATGAAGAAGCTCCTTCACTTTTGTCATTCATAGCCCAATTGGCATGGGTGATATGGTTAGTAGCTAAAAAGTTCATCCATGTATCCGTAGAATTTACATCTACAGCACCATCTCCATTAGCAGAAACAGCACCCCATTCTGTAACCATTAAAGCTATGCCTTGGTTTAAAGCATATTCAGCTTTTTGACGAAGGCTCTCTTTATGTGTTGCAGCATAAAAATGTAGCGTATAGGCAATGTTACTATATCCAGTAATTGGGTTTCTAGCAGCGGCATCTACATCTTGAGACCAAGTTGGTGTACCTACAATAATAAGGTTATCAGGGTCAATTTTTCTAATTTCATCAATTACAGCCTCTGCGTATGGTTTAATAGTACTATCCCAAGATACTTGTAAAGGCTCGTTATAAATTTCATAGATAACATTTGGATGATTACCATATAATGTGGCCATTTCTTTAAAAAAATCAATAGCTTGTTGTTGGTAGTTCTCTGCATGATGAGAATGCCAGTCTATTATAACGTATAAACCTTCATTAATAGCAGTATCTACAACAGTTTTTACTTTATTTTTGTTGTCAGTTGGGTTTCCAATATAACCACCATTGTCTTCAACTCCCATGGCGGCTCTAACTAAACTTGTATTCCAATCGTTTTTTAACCATGAAACAACTTCAGCTTTATAATATTTTTCTCCGCCCCAACCATTGTTAGACCAAAAAAAACTATTACCAGCAAAACTAACTGGCTCATTGTTTTTATTAACAATTTTATTTCCGCTAACACTTAAACTTCCGTGTTTCGCAACTGGTGTAGTATCACAATTTTGACTATTAATTAATGTAGATAAAAATAAGGTGTATATAAATAATATTTTTTTCATAATTCTATTTTTTACTGTTCTTTCACAGTATTGTTATTATAATTTGTAAGTAATATCATAGCAAATGCAAGCAGCTTGCATTGTATAAAACAAAGTTTTATAAGCGCAAAATGCTTTTAGTTTTAACTAAAAGAGAATAGTAAACAACAGTTTATTTTAAACCGTTTCTACAAACTGGGGGAATGAAGTAATAAATCTGTTAACATGTAGTATATAATTTCGGGGGTTAATACAGTACTAAGGTATTGATTTAGTTTTGTTTAATTTGTCAATTTTTAGTTATTTTATTTTTAACAAATTCTTTATACCGAATGTAATATCTTTATACTTTAATTATTATCAATGAACTCAACAATTAAAGTAATTGCTTTTGATGCAGATGATACCTTATGGGTAAATGAAACTTATTTTAGAGAAGCAGAGCATAAGTTTGCAAAATTATTAGAAGGTTATGAAACAGAAAACAAAATTGATCAAGAGCTTTTTAAAACTGAAATAGATAATCTTGTGTATTATGGATATGGTGTAAAAGGTTTTATGCTGTCAATGGTGCAGTGTGCACTAGAACTGTCTAACTATAAAATTAATCCAAAGGTAATCCAAGAAATTATTACTATTGGTAAAGAAATGCTAGACAAACCAATTGAGCTTTTGGATGGGGTTGAAGAAACACTCCAAAAATTGCATGGAAAATATAAGTTAATTGTAGCTACAAAAGGAGATTTACTAGATCAAGAAAGAAAATTAGAACGATCTGGAATTTTACAGTATTTTCATCATGTTGAGGTTATGAGTGAAAAAAAGGTAAAAGATTATAAGCGCTTAGTAAAACATCTAGATATAAATCCAAATGAATTATTAATGGTTGGGAATTCATTAAAGTCAGATGTATTACCACTGTTAGAAATTGGAGCAGAAGCAATTCATATACCATTTCATACAACCTGGGCGCACGAAAAGGTAAGTAAAGAACAAAAAGAAGCTGTAGAGTATAAAACCTTAGCTAGTATTACAGAAATACTTAATTTTTTATAAATGAAGCAATATTTAGATATTGATAGTTGGAATAGAAAAGAATTATTTACACATTTTAGACAGTTAGTAGATCCAACTTTTGGTTTGGTAACTAAAGTAGATGTTACTAAAACTTATGAGAATGCAAAAAACAATAATTATTCTTTTTTTACTCGCTATTTGCATGCCTGCATGAACGCAATTAACAGCGTAGAAAATTTAAAATACAGAATTGAAGGGGATAAAATAGCTGTTTATGATATAATACATGCTTCAGCAACTATAGCTAGACCAGATAAAACATTTGGATTTTCTTTTATTGAGTATTCTGAAGATTTTACTGTTTTTGACACTAATTTTAAGATAGAAAAAGAGCGAATAATAACAACCACTAATTTATTTCCGCCTAAATACTCACCAGGTTGTATTCATTGTTCTGCCATACCATGGGTTGATTTTACTGGACATAAAGAACCCTTTTCAGGAAATAAAGATGATAGTGTACCTCAGTTGGCTTTTGGGAAAATAATCCAAGAAAATGATAAAAAATTAATGTCTGTAGCAATCAATGTTAATCATGCTTTGGTAGATGGATATCATATTGGACAGTTTTTCGATAATTTTCAACTCGAATTAAATAAATTGAGTTAATTTTGCATCAAAATTATTAAATATGGCAAGCGTAAAGAATTTAAAGAAAGACATCAATTATACTTTAGGAGATATTATTGATATTTGCGGAGTTTATACTCAATTAAATGCAGATGCTGATAGAGCAAAAGCAGATGAGATTGTAGATGAGGTTATTGTTGTTTTTGATGAATTAATAGCTAAAGTTAACGCTAAAAATGTAGACAATAAAAAAGCTCATTTTACAGCAATTAGTAAAGAGTTAGAGGAAAAAGCTAACGGCTTAATTACTAAAATTAATGCTTTATAATTAGCATTTTATAACACAATATAAAAGCAACCTTAAACTAAGGTTGCTTTTTTTTTACATATTTTTTAACATATCATTTTTAATTTTTTTGTAAATTACAGCTGAAAATAACATAAAACCCCCAACAAAAATATGGCAAGAGCTATGTTTGAATACACTAAAACAGTGTTGAAAAAAGTGAGTTTTAATGCAGATTTGTTTTGCAGAGAACTCGAAAAAGCAATGAACAGATTATTACCCTATGAGGTTAATGAACTAATAATTTGGGTTAAACAATTTACAGCAAACAAACCGGAATTACAGGTTTGTATGACTAAAATTAAAAAATAAAAAAAAGGAAGCAATTGCTTCCTTTTTTATCTTCTTAAACCTCTATTCTCTCGAAGTTTTTTCACCAATTTTCTATTAAATTCGTGCTCGGCAATTTCTAATTGTAATATCTTTTTTGGAGATAAAAACTTAGATACTTGCGATAAAAACTCTTCTTTATTTTTTAAGTGATTTTTTTTAACGTCTAAAATTTCTTTTAAAATACTTTCTGCCTCTTTATTTGATATTTCTTCAATTCCGCCAGCAGCGAGAATTTGCTTTTTTATTTTTTTTCGTTCAATGTAAAAAAGTTGTTCTTTTTTTTCTTCAAATTCGTTGTAAATAGGCCAGAACTTTTGAGCTTCTTTTTCGGTTAAGCTTAGCTTTTCTGTAATGTGAGCTACTTTAAAAGCCTTAATTTTTTCTTTACCAGCTTTTCTTGAATATTGTGCACTTATAACTTGAGGTAACAAGCTAAAAGTAAATAATATGAGTAATATTTTCTTCATCTTTAAATTTATTCTATTTCTTCAATAATAATTTCACTATCTACAGTATTTAAATAATCCTCAATACTTTCTTCTTGAATATTTACGGTAGCTAAATCATCAAAGTTTAATTCGTTGTTAGCTATGCTATAAGCTATTTCTGATGAAAAATTTCCATCGTGGTTAATTTCTAACCAATTAGCTATTTCTGTAGCGTTAATATCATCAATACTAATAGTAGTATTATTGGTGTTTATAATCTGCAAACCTATAAAAAGTAAAACACATGCAGCTGCTACAGAAGGAATAAATTGTAAAACTCGTTTTCTTAATGAAATAACTTTAGTAGTGTTACTGCTAGTTACTTTGTTAAGTATGTTGTTTTCTAAATTATTAAAATAATTGTCAGGTGTTTTAAAACCAGTTGTTTCAGGTAAAGATTCTTCTTTTATTTTAACAAAAAGATTGTCTTCAAAGTCATTAAAATAAGTCTTTGGTATTGTAAAGCCTTCGTTGCCTTTATTATTTTTTATATATTCTAAATCCTTGTTCATTTGTTATTTAGACTATTAAAACCATAAAAGGTTTAATCTTCACTATAATTTTTAATATACTCTTCAATTTTTTTCACAGCATGATGGTAAGATGCTTTTAATCCGCCCACGGAGGTTTCAAGTATGTCCGATATATCTTGATATTTCATGTCATCAAAATATTTCATATTAAAAACTAACTGTTGTTTTTGCGGTAATGTAGCAATTGCTTTTTGTAAAATAAGTTGAATTTCTTCTCCACTAAACCAGTTGTCATCTGTTAGGTTAGCGGCTAAGCTGTACTGATATTCTGAAATATCAACATTTTGCTGTTTTGCTCTTTTATTAATAAAAGAGATAGCTTCATTGGTTGCAATTCTATACATCCAAGAAAACAGCTTACTATCGCCTTTAAAGCTACCAATACTTTTATAAATTTTAATAAAAGTATTTTGTAACACATCATCAGCATCATCATGAGAAATTACTATTTTCCTGATGTGCCAATACAATCGCTCTTTGTATTGCGATACCAAATCACGAAACGCTATTTCTTTTGAACTAGTGTTTTGTAATTTTGCTACCAATGTTAATTCGTCTACCAAACAATTAATTTTGATATGTTA
Source organism: Tenacibaculum geojense (assembly GCF_042676005.1). Classification (NCBI taxonomy): domain Bacteria; kingdom Pseudomonadati; phylum Bacteroidota; class Flavobacteriia; order Flavobacteriales; family Flavobacteriaceae; genus Tenacibaculum; species Tenacibaculum geojense. The sequence continues at coordinate 28,874 of NZ_JBHTJR010000001.1, forward strand.
GACGTTAAAAATACAAAAAGGTTTAAAAGTGCTTTAAAATTATTTTTTTGTAGTTTTTTTTCTAGCGTATCCAAATAATCTTTTTCGCTCAATCATATCGGCAATACCAGTTGGTAACATTTCTTGCCACCCGGTTGTGCCTTCTTTAATCATTTTTAATACATTTCTAGAGAAAATATGTAAAACATTAGGGTCATAAGTTTCAATATCTACTAAACGACCATTGTTTTTAAAGAACTTATAAAGTTCTTTCATTCTTGGATGTACTTTTAAGTTTTTAGAGGTAATAAATTTACCTGTTTCATTGTCTTTATATGGGTACATGTACACCTTTAAATCTTTGTAGAACAGTTTACCGAAAGCTTCTAAAATACCACCGCTTACGTGACGATAATATTTTTCATCAAAAATTTGAATTAAATTGTAAACGCCCATTGCCAATGCCATTCGCTCTTTTGTGAATTCACTAAAATATTCTACTAGACGATAATATTCTTGGTAGTTAGTAATCATTACGTTTTGACCTAATGAGCATAATAATTCAGCTCTGTCTAAGAAATCACGTTCATTAATTTCACCTTCAGCTCGAAGATTACTCAAAGTAATTTCAAAAATTACTTGTGTGCTTTTAGGATCTACTTTGTTTTCACTAAAAAATAAATTTTTAGCTTCTTGGTACATGTTCATGTTAACTTTAGTAACAGGTCTAAAACTACCACGTAATGCTAGTATATTTTTTTTGTATAAAACCTGAGCTGGTAAAAGGTTGTTACCGTCAGGACCAAACATTACGGCGTTAGTCATTCCGTTTTTAACAAGTTGTAAACTCATTAAACGGTTGTCTACGTACATAAAACGAGGACCTGAGAAATTAATCATATCAATTTCTAGCTTATCCTTGTCTATATTATCGTAAAAAGATTTTAGTAATTCTTTTGGGTTGTCGTTTAAGTAATAAGCTCCGTAAATTAAATTTACTCCTAAAATTCCAAGAGTTTCTTGTTGTGCTCTTGCGTCGGTTTCTTTAAAACGAAGGTGCAAGATGATTTCATTGTAGTCTTCTAGTGGATCTAATTGAAATTTAATACCAACCCAACCATGTCCTTTAAATTTCTTAGAGAAATTAATAGTAGCTACAGTATTGGCGTAACTAAAAAACAACTTTTCTGGGTGTTTTTGACGGTTTAATCGTTCCTCAATCAGTTCCATTTCATGGCGCAACATTTTCTTTAAACGTTCTTCAGTAACATATCTACCGTCATCTTCAATTCCGTAAATGGCATCAGAGAAATCTTTGTCATAAGCACTCATGGCTTTTGCAATGGTTCCAGAAGCACCACCAGCTCTAAAGAAGTTTCTAACCGTTTCTTGTCCTGCACCAATTTCGGCAAAAGTACCATAAATGTGTGCATTTAAATTGATTTTTAAGGCTTTAGTTTTGGTAGTAGGAACCGTGTTTAATTTTTGATCTCCCTTTAAGGTAACTGCCATTTTAGTTGTTTTTGTTTACGTAATACAAATGTACAGAAATTAGAAAGTACAAGTCAATTTTTATCTTATTTTTGTGAGGCAAACCATGAATAATTCCGAATTAAAAATAACGTTTTTAGGTACAGGAACATCTACAGGAGTTCCAATGATAGGTAGTACAAGTGTTGTGGCAAAATCTAATAACCCCAAAGATAAACGTTTACGATCTTCAATAATGCTAACTTGGGGTGATGTAAACTATGTAATTGATTGTGGACCTGATTTTAGACAACAGATGCTGCGTGAAAATGTTACTAAAGTTAACGGCATTTTATTTACTCATGAACATGCAGATCATATTGCTGGTTTTGATGACATAAGACCTTTTTGTTTTAAAATGGGTGACATGCCAATTTATGGACTTAAGCGCGTGCTTAAAGTTTTACAAAAAAGATACGATTATGTTTTTGCTACAGAAAACAGGTATTCTTCTGCACCAAGTGTTAAGCAGCATGAAATATCTCATCATAGTAGGTTAGAATTAGCTAATAAAACAATAACACCGTTAGAGGTAATGCATGGAAATTTACCAATATTAGGTTACAGAATAGGAAATGCTGCGTATATTACCGATATTAAAACAATGGAGATATCAGAAAAAGAAAAGTTAAAAAACTTAGATGTGCTTATTGTTACAGGTTTAAGAAAAGAACCTCATGCAACTCATTTTAATATTGATGAAGCTTTACGTTTTATTAATGAAATCAAACCTAAAAGAACGTATTTAACACATATTAGCGAGCCTTTAGGTTTACATGATAAAGTTGAGAAAGAATTACCCCAAAATGTATTTTTAGCTTACGATGGTTTACAAATAGTAACTAATTAAGCGTTATCTAATAAATTTTTGGCGGCATTAAATGGAGTACTTTTTCCTTCTTCAAGATTTTTAATTTCTACAGCAAGTAATTCTTTAATTACGGGGTTGTTGTAAAATCTACTTTTTAGTTCATTTTCTATAGTTGAAAATAACCAGTGTTTATTTTGTTTATTCCTTTTATTGGAAAAATAGCCATTGTTTTTAGTGGTTTCTAAATAATTTGAAATCATATTATATACTTCTTTAATTCCGTTATTATTTAATCCGCTTGCAGTTAAAACTTTAGGTTGCCAACCACTTTCTTTAGGAGGATATAAATGCAGAGCTCTATTAAATTCAACTTTGGCAATTTTAGCGTTTTTAATATTATCACCATCTGCTTTATTGATAACAATGGCATCTGCCATTTCTATAATTCCACGTTTAATACCTTGAAGTTCATCTCCAGCACCAGATAATTTTAAAAGTAAAAAGAAATCTACCATAGAATGAACAGCGGTTTCACTTTGACCAACTCCCACGGTTTCAATAATAATAGTATCAAAACCAGCAGCTTCACATAAAATTATGCTCTCTCTTGTTTTTTGAGCAACACCACCCAATGAAGTTCCTGAAGGAGAAGGTCTAATAAAAGCATTTACATCGGTTACTAATTGCTCCATTCTAGTTTTATCTCCTAAAATACTACCACTATTAACTGAGCTACTAGGATCTACTGCTAAAACAGCTACTTTTTTACCAATTCCCGTTAAGTAAGTACCAAAAGATTCGATAAAAGTACTCTTACCTACTCCAGGAACACCTGTAATTCCTATTCTAACAGACTTGTTGGCATGAGGTAAACATCTATTTAAGATTTCGTTAGCTTGTTGTTGATGTTTTAGATTAGTACTTTCTACCAAAGTAATGGCTTTGCTCAAAAAAGTAATATTCCCTTGTAAAATTTTAGTCACATATTCATCTGTAGTAAACCTTTTTTTTCTGCTAATTTTAATTTTATTAGCAGCAACGCTACTAGTAGTGTCAGGCTGTTGAATTCCTTTTTTTTCGTGTAATGCAGATGGTTTTTTAGACATTATTAACGGATAAAAACTAAATTGAAATGTAAATTTAGAAATAAAAATACGATAAAATGCAACACTCTTAAAAATGTCTCGTCTTTAAGATAAGCAACAATCAATGAAACCAATAAAACAAATACATAATAAACTTATTCAAAAGTGTAAAAAGCACAATGAAAAAGCGCAATTACAGTTGTATAAAGCTTATTGCAATGCAATGTATGCAGTAGCTTGTAGGTATATGAAAGATTCAGTTTTAGCAGAGGATGTTATGCAAGATGCGTTTGTTAAAGCTTTTAAAAGTATTCATACATATAAAGAAGAAGTAGCTTTTGGAGCTTGGTTAAAAAGAATAGTTATAAACACCTGTATAGATGAGCTTAAAAAAAACAAACCCGTATTAGTTGCTATTAACGAGGAGGTTATTACAGATGAAGTGCTGGAGGATAATTCATGGCAAGTTGATGAAGCGGTAACAGTTAGCATGATTAAAAAAGCTATAGATAATTTACCTCCAAAATACAGTGTGGTACTTAACTTATATTTAATAGAAGGTTATGATCATAATGAAATTGCGGAAATAATAAATATTACACCAGTAACCTCAAGAACACAGTTGTTAAGAGGGAAAAAAATTATAAAAGAAACATTAAAAACATTGAGTTATGCCGAAGGATGTTAGAAAATTAATGCGAAATTATCAAGACGAAAAAGAAACGTTATCGTTTAACCATGAAGCTAAGTTTAAAGCAAAATTATCAGAAGCATTTCCAAAGAAAAAAACAAATAATAAACTTTGGTATGCAGCAGCAACTGTAACAATTTTACTAGCTGTAAATATATTTTTTTGGAAAAAACCATCAGTACAAGCACCCGCGTTATCGCTTGCTAGTATATCTCCAGAAATGAAAAAAATAGAAAATTATTATACAACAGCCATTAATTATGAAATGGCAAGTTTAGAAGTTACTCCAAACAATAAGGCCTTATTAGATGAGTATTTTGAGAAGCTAAGTAAGTTAGATGCTGATTATAAAAGATTAAATCTCGAGCTAGAAAACAAAGGGATAAACAATCAAACAATCAATGCATTAATAACAAATCTTCAAATTCGCTTGCAGCTTTTAATACAATTAAAAGACCAAGTACAAGAGTTACAATTTAACCAAAGCAATCATGAAAAAAATATCTTATAAAATTTTAATAGTATTATTAAGTGCCTTTCAGTTTTCACAAGCTCAAAACACTAAAGAAAAGCAAAAAGAATCATTTTTAGTTCAGCCTAATGTAGTAATTGATATTAACACCCGTTATACCAATATAGAAATTGAAACCTGGGATAAAAATGAAGTAGTAGTTGAGGCATTTATGGAGGTAGAAGGAGAAGATATTACTCCCAAAATGCGTGATGACTTATTTAATAAATGGGATTTTGAAGCAGTAGGAAATAGCAAACTAGTTAGAGTTCGTTCTAGATCAAAATCACGAATAGATATTCATTCGTTTAATTTTGACGCTCCAAACTACAATCATTTTGAGTCTGATTTAGTAGATTTATCATTAGGTGCATTAGACGTTTTAGATTCTGCAGATTTTGCTGTGCCAATTCCACCAATGCCAGAATTACCAGTTCCACCAATGCCCCAAACACCTTCAAAGTTTGATTTTAAAGCTTATAAGAAAGACAAATCATACTTAAAAAAATGGAAAAAGAAAAATGAAAAGATTATCGGTAAAAACGCAAAGATAAAAGTTAACGGAACTTCTTTAACAATTAATAATTACGAATACGATAGTATTCAAGGAAAAGAATTAAAAGAACGTATCAAAGAAATTGAAAAGAAAGCTCAAAAACAACTTGAGCGTGAATTAAAATACAAAGCATTAATAGAAAAAAGAACGCAATTACTAGTAGAAAGAGAGAAAAAAAGAGCTGAAAAACTAAAAATTATTCATGAAAAAAGAGAAGCATTGCAAGAAAGAAGACGAACGGATATTCAAAAAATATTAAAGCAACGCAGTAATATAAAGATTAAACGTTTCATAAAAATTAAAGCTCCAAAATCAGCAAAGTTTAACATGAATGTTCGATATGGTGAATTAAGCTTTTCAAAATAAACACCTAAAGTTAATTAAAACAAAAAACCACTTCACAAAGTGGTTTTTTTTTATTAAAACTTGTTACCTTTAGCGCTCCAAAAAAGTATTGTTTAATGGATCTATACAAAGAAAATCAGCTAAAAATATATAACTCATTATCAAAAAGTAAAGAACTTTTTAAACCAATAACAGACGGACGTGTGGGAATGTATGTTTGTGGACCTACAGTGTATAGTAATGTGCATTTAGGAAACATACGTACTTTTATGTCTTTTGATATGGTTTTTAGATACCTGTTGCATTTAGGTTATAAAGTACGCTATGTTCGTAATATAACAGATGCAGGTCATTTAGAAAATGATGCTGATGAAGGTGAGGATAGAATTGCCAAAAAAGCTCGTTTAGAACAGATAGAGCCCATGGAAGTTGTTCAACGTTATACGGTTGATTTTCATACCGTAGCTGCTAAATATAATTTTTTACCTCCAAGTATAGAACCAACAGCAACTGGTCATATTGTTGAACAAATAGAAATGATAAAGAAAATCATGGATAAAGGTTTAGCATATGAAGTAAATGGTTCTGTATATTTTGATGTATTAGCTTACAACAAAGAGAATCATTACGGAATTCTTTCAGGAAGAAATATAGAGGATGCAATTCATAATACACGTGCGTTAGATGGTCAATCTGAAAAGAGAAACCCTCAAGATTTTGCGCTTTGGAAAAAAGCAGATGATCGCCATATTATGCGTTGGCCATCTCCTTGGAGTGATGGTTTTCCTGGTTGGCATTTAGAATGTTCAGTAATGAGTTCTAAATATTTAGGAGATCAGTTTGATATTCATGGTGGAGGAATGGATTTAAAGTTTCCACATCATGAGTGTGAAATAGCACAATCTCATACATGTTCAGGTGTACAACCCGTAAATTATTGGATGCACGCAAATATGTTGCTGTTAAATGGTCAAAAAATGGCTAAGTCAACGGGTAATTATGTATTACCAGATGATATTTTAACAGGAAATAATGAAGTATTACCCAAAGCATTTGGAGTTGGTGTAGTTCGTTTCTTTATCATGCAAGCTCATTACAGAAGCGTTTTAGATTTTTCAGGAGAAGCATTATTAGCGTCAGAAAAGGGATTTAACAGATTAATGGAAGCTGTTGATTATTTGGCTGACATAACCCCAGGAAATTCATCAGATTTTAACGTAGCAGAATGGAAACAGAAATGTTACGATGCTATGAATGATGATTTTAATACTCCAATTTTAATTGCACATTTATTTGAAGCCGTTAAATTTATCAATCAATTAAAAGATAAAAAGGCTACTATTTCGAGTGCTGATTTAACATTGTTAACCAACTCTTTGCATGCCTTTGTTTTCGATATTTTAGGATTAGTAAATGATGCTAAAGAGCAAAGTTCTGATAAATTAGGAGGAGTTGTTGATTTGTTGATTAAGTTACGTAAAGAAGCAAGAGACAATAAAGATTGGGACTTATCAGATCAAATTAGAGATGAGTTAGCAGCTTTAGGTATTCAATTAAAAGACGGTAGAGAAGGTACAAGTTTTACGATTAACTAATGCTAAAAAAAATACTGGCATATCCGTTTATAGCAATAGTTCGCTTTTATCAAGTAGCTATTTCTCCTTTTACTCCAGCAACATGTAGATATTCACCAACGTGTTCAACATATACTGTTGAGGCTCTAAAAAAACATGGACTGTTTTACGGGGGATGGCTTGCATTAAAAAGAATATTTAGCTGTCATCCATGGGGTGGAAGTGGTTATGATCCAGTACCAGAAAAAAAGAATACAAAGTAAATACTTAACAAAGTATTTACATTATTATAAATTAAGTTCGACTAACCTCGATATATAAAAAACAAATTATATGCAATACTTATCCGTAGTTTGGGATCCATCTATAGGAATCGATTTAGGCTTTTTTACTATACGTTGGTATAGTTTAATGTTTGTAACCGCTTTTATTTTGGGTACATACTTAATGAAAAAGATTTATAAAAATGATGATATCTCACATGATAAGTTAGATCCTTTATTCATGTACACCTTTGTATCTATGTTAATAGGTATGCGTTTAGGAGATGTATTTTTTTATAGTTGGGATTATTATCAAAATCACTTGTTAGAAATTGTAATACCCTTTAAAAAATTAGCAGATGGTTCTTGGAAGTTTACAGGATTTACTGGTTTTGCAAGTCATGGTGCAGCAATAGCTATTCCAATAGCGTTATATTTTTATGCTAAAAAGCATTTAAATAAATCATGGTTATTTATTTTAGACAGAATGGGGATTATGGTTGCTTTGGCAGGCTTTTTTATACGATTTGGTAATTTTTTCAATTCAGAAATCTATGGAAAACCAACCAATAGTAGTTTTGGGGTTATATTTAGAGCAGCAGGAGAAACAGTACCTCGTCATCCTACTCAACTTTATGAGGCGTTCAGTTATTTAGTATTGTTTTTTATACTGTGGTTTGTATATTGGAAAACAGCTAAAAAACAACAAGAAGGTTTTTTATTTGGTATTTTCATGATTGTACTATGGTCTCTTCGCTTAGTAATTGAATATTTAAAAGAGCCACAGGTTGACGGTAGAGAAGATATAATAGTTGGATTAAATACAGGTCAATTATTAAGTATTCCATTAATTTTAATTGGTATATGGCTTGTGTTTAGAAAAAAATAAAACTTAGGCTTATAAGTTAAACAAACACCTTTAAGATTATTCTTAAAGGTGTTTTTTTTAATTAAAATTACTAGCTAACTTTTTATATGATGTATAAAGTGTCTGTTTTTAAAATGTTTATATCTATTCATCTATAGTAATGTGTATTTCATCTATAAATTAACGGATTTTGCCGTTGCTAATATGTTTATAATCAGGTTAATAAATAAGTTTGAATAACCAAACGATTATTACCATTTAATTTTCATTTCAATTTAAACATATTACCCATGAAAAAAATTATTACTATGTATTTGGTAATCTTTACCACCTGTTTATTTTCACAGGTAGGCATAGGAACTTTAACCCCAAACGAATCTTCTCAATTAGATGTTGTTTCAGACAGTAAAGGAATCTTAATTCCTAGAATTAATATTGATGATTTGTCAACGCCAAATCCTGTTGAATCACCATCAATTACAGAAAGCTTATTAGTTTATAATATTAATACCACCACAGGTAAAGGTTTTTATTTTTGGGATGGTACTAAATGGGTTAAAATAATTGATCAAGAAAATGTTGATGATGTAATTGGTAATTCTTCTGATAATCAAGAAATAACCAATATTACTTTAGATACAAACAATAATTTAATTATTGAAATAGAAAATGGAGGTTCAAACAGTGTTAACCTATCATCACTTATCTCTCCAGAAGAAGTTATCTCAGCTGATGGAGCTCCACAAGCTAATAATATACTTCCATCAGATTATAAATTATATTACAATACTGGTAATGGAGATTTATATGGATCTAATGGATCAAGTTCTCAGCTAATAAGTACTAGTGTAAACGATGGCGCAAGTGCATATCAAGTTTGGTTAGATGCAGGAAATACAGGAACTGAGGCGGATTTTTTAGCAAGTTTACAAGGCGCAAATGGTGCAGCAGGAGCAGATGGTTCAAGTGCATATCAAGTTTGGTTAGATGCAGGAAATACAGGAACTGAGGCGGATTTTTTAGCAAGTTTACAAGGGGCAGATGGTGCAGCAGGAGCAGATGGTGCAAGTGCATATCAAGTTTGGTTAGATGCAGGAAATACAGGAACAGAAGCCGACTTTTTAGCAAGTTTACAAGGCGCAGATGGTGTAGCAGGTGCTGATGGTAACGGTGTTTTAAGTACAGTAGATAATGGAAATGGGACTTTTACTATTAATTATTCTGATGGAACATCTTTTACAACTTCTAATCTAACGGGACCTCAAGGTGCAGCAGGAGCTGATGGTGCAAGTGCATATCAAGTTTGGTTAGATGCAGGAAACACTGGGACTGAGGCCGACTTTTTAGCAAGTTTACAAGGGACAGATGGTACAGCAGGTGCTGATGGTAACGGTGTTTTAAGTACAGTAGATAATGGAAATGGGACTTTTACTATTAATTATTCTGATGGAACATCTTTTACAACTTCTAATCTAACGGGACCTCAAGGTGCAGCAGGAGCAGATGGTTCAAGTACATATCAAGTTTGGTTAGATGCAGGAAATACAGGAACTGAGGCGGATTTTTTAGCAAGTTTACAAGGAGCAGATGGTGCAGCAGGAGCTGATGGCGCAAGTGCATATCAAGTTTGGTTAGATGCAGGAAACACTGGGACAGAAGCCGATTTTTTAGCAAGTTTACAAGGAGTAGATGGTGCAGCAGGAGCTAATGGTTCAAGTGCATATCAAGTTTGGTTAGATGCAGGAAATACAGGAACTGAGGCGGATTTTTTAGCAAGTTTACAAGGGGCAGATGGTGCAGCAGGAGCTGATGGCGCAAGTGCATATCAAGTTTGGTTAGATGCTGGGAATACAGGAACTGAGGCAGACTTTTTAGCTAGCTTACAAGGCGCGGCAGGAGCTGATGGAGCAGATGGAAGAACAGTTTTAAGTGGTACGTTGAGTCCAACCACAGAAGGAGTTGATGGCGATTTCTACATTGATACGGATGATAATTTAATCTATGGACCTAAAACAGGTGGCGCTTGGGGGGCAGGAACTAGTTTAGTTGGTGCAGCAGGCGCAGCGGGAGCAGATGGAAGAACAGTTTTAAGTGGTACGTTGAGTCCAACCACAGAAGGCGTTGATGGAGATTTCTACATTGATACGGATGATAATTTAATCTACGGTCCTAAAACAGGTGGCGCATGGGGATCAGGAACCAGTTTAGTTGGTACAGTAGGTGCTGATGGAGCAGATGGAAGAACAGTTTTAAGTGGTACAGTAAGTCCAAGCACAGAAGGAGTTGATGGCGATTTCTACATTGATACGGATGATAATTTAATCTACGGACCTAAAACAGGAGGAGCTTGGGGATCAGGAACCAGTTTAGTTGGCGCAGCAGGTGCTGATGGAGCAGATGGAAGAACAGTTTTAAGTGGTACGTTGAGTCCAACCACAGAAGGAGTTGACGGCGATTTCTACATTGATACAGATGATAATTTAATCTACGGACCTAAAACAGGTGGCGCATGGGGGTCAGGAACCAGTTTAGTTGGAGCAGCGGGATCAGATGGAAGAACAGTTTTAAGCGGTACAGTAAGTCCAACCACAGAAGGAGTTGATGGAGATTTCTACATTGATACAGATGATAATTTAATCTACGGACCTAAATCAGGTGGCGCATGGGGATCAGGAACCAGTTTAGTTGGAGCAGCAGGTGCTGATGGATCAGATGGAAGAACAGTTTTAAGTGCTACAGTAAGTCCAACCACAGAAGGAGTTGACGGTGATTTCTACATTGATACAGATGATAATTTAATCTACGGACCTAAAACAGGTGGCGCTTGGGGATCAGGAACCAGTTTAGTTGGTGCAGCAGGTGCTGATGGAGCAGATGGAAGAACAGTTTTAAGTGGTACGTTGAGTCCAACTACAGAAGGTGTAGATGGTGATTTCTACATTGATACGGATGATAATTTAATCTACGGACCTA
>NZ_JBHTJR010000002.1:0-10421 GCF_042676005.1 Tenacibaculum geojense
TATAAATACTCAGAAAACCAAAAGACTGAAACTATTGCTCACAACGGTTTCGTATAACCGTCAGTTGCGGGTTAAGTTAGTTGTTTTTTCCTTTATTCACTAGCGTTAGCAATTCCGAGTGGATTCGGACGTAGTCGAATCCGCCGTAATTGCGGTTATACTTTGTTAGCAAATGTTTTAATCTATAAAATTTATATCAATCGCAGAATCTGATAAAACATACTTCCAAACGGGAGCGAAAGTCAAAATAATGAGAACTACACAAAGTATTATTCCAATTATTCCAATTCGATTTCTTTTTTGCAATGACTTTATTCCAAGTAAGATTCCAGTTAACCCAATTCCAATTCCTATAATCTTGTCTAATGTTTCGATCTTAAACATTCTCAGATCTAATTCATTTATATTTCTTGTTTTCATAAATTCAGTCTCGAATAATGTCGCAATTTTTACATTAATCCAAATAATAAATATTATTCCAACTAAAGCCACAATAATCGAGATAATTCCATTCTTCATTTGTAGAAATTTTTGCTAACGGTTTCGTATAACCGTCAGTTGCGGTTTAAATTAGTTAATTATTTTTTTTGTTCACTAGCGTTAGCAATTCTGAGTGGATTCGGACGTAGTCGAATCCGCCGTAATTGCGGTTATACATTGTTGGGCATAGTTATTTTTTAATTTCATTCCCGCTTTTGTCATAATCAATTCTCGTTTTTAAAAATCCATCATTGTCATAAATCAATAGTCTTTTAATATTTCCATTTTGATAATATTCTTTAATTTCTCCAGTCGCGAAACCATTTTTAAAATTTCCATAAAATCTCATTTTTCCATTAGAGAAGAAATCCTTTTGTTCTCCATTCAGAGTGGAAACACATTTCTTAAATATAGCGCGAGATTCTTTCCTCAATTTTTTTAATTCTGATTCACTAAGATCTTTCTTAAATGAAGGTGGTAAAGGTTTTATATATTCGTAAATCGAAGGGGTAAGCAAGGTGTCTTTTGATTTTTTTAAAGAAATTTCAATTGTCAGTTTTTCGTTAGTTTCTTCAGAGATCAGTTTGTAAATTCCATATTTTGGGACTTTTATAATTGGATTGTCAAGATTTGAAATTCCATATTCGATTTCTCCTTTTTTCAGCGAGTAAAAAACAGCTTTTTCAATTGAGTCGTTACAAGAATTTTTTAAATATAATTGATATTCAATCTCTTGTGGATATAGATTAAATGAAGCAAGAAGTATTATTATAGTCGCGATTCTCATAATTATGCCCAACGTATTTCTATAACTGTTGTTACGGGATTAAAGTTACGTATTTTGTATAATAACTAGCATTAGTAATTACCGAGTGGATTCGGACGAAGTCGAATCCGCCGTAATTGCGGTTATGCATTGTTAGGCATTGGCTTTTATTTTTCATAATTAGCATCTTCTCTTAATACCAAGTCCATTTCTAACTGACTAAGCCAAAATCCGTCACTTTCCATAGCCTCTGAATCGGCATTTTTTAAGTCCAACTTTAATTTTTCGAATTGTTCGTCCGTAAAATCAGAATCGAGAAACGCATCTTCTCCATTTTCCGTTTGTACTCTTTTTACAAAATTCCGATATGCTATTAAACATTTAGCCATAGCAGAAAGATCAGAATTAAAAGGTTGTGAACTGAAATAATCTTCGTGGTCGAGATATTCTATTCGGTCATTATTTCTTGTATTTATGACAATTGGGTTTCCGTCATTACAAGAGCCAATTATTATATATTTTTCAAATTCAGGTTCTAAAAAGTCATAAATAGTAGTCAGTTTTTGAATACTATCATAAACATCATTTGAATCTTTCGAAAAAGATAAAAAAGGTGCGGCACTTTCTGGTAATCCTGATTTTACAAGGAATTCAATTGAACTTTCCGAAAGTCCTAGTCCATTCAGTTTTTCCTGACTGATTGAATTGAGATTATTCTCATCCAAAGTCCATATGTTTTTAAATTCCTCAGGTTTCATATTTCAGCTTGTGCCTAACGGTTACGGCTAAGAGTAGTTGTGTGGGTTAGCACTTAACTTTACAAGTACACACCAAACTGAAAATCCGCGAGGATTTTCAGAAGTAGGCGAGAACAAGCAATTACTTATAGCCATTGTTGTAAGGCGTTTTTAATCTATATTCCAATATACATCTCTCATAACCTCTGGGTCATCAGTTCCTGCTAAATCTTCTAGCCATTTACTAGAATCATAACCATAATCCGATTCATAATGGTCGTATGTAGTTACATATTCAGGTTCCGAGTTTTCATATCTTTCGTACATTTCATCAATCTTTCCATAAAATCTAATATTTAAATCCTTTAAGATAACACCGCTTTTTCTGCAAAATTCAGGTTCTTTATCCATTCCTTCATAAATATTTTCTCCAGCTTCATAATATTCTGGTAAAATAAATGAACCTTCGAGTATGTGTATTTCATTTAAGTCCAAAGTTGTCAAACCTTTCAACCAATTTGCTGAAATAAATGTGGCTTTTTCTTCTCCAATGTCCAAGCCGATAGTTGTCCTATTATTTCTCGTAAATTGAAAAACCTTTTTTATTTCCTTAAATTTCTTTAAGTGTTTATTGTTTTTTATTCTCAATTCACTAATTGGACTATCCATAATGATATTGAAAGACTTAACAATTTTAGATTCCCCTTTTTGAAAATTTTTTCCACTAAACATTTTGTCACCTACTTGAAAAAAAATTGGCTGAAAGTATGAACCAATCAAAATTTCAACTTCATTTATTTCAACTCCAGTATTATTGTAAACGAATTTTGGACTCACAAATAGAGGTTTATCAATATTCTCTAATTTGAATCCTACTTTTTGTTTTCCTTTCCAAATTATAGTAAAAACATCTATGATTTTTCTAAATTCCATTCTTAATTCAGGTTTTCTGGTAAATGACTTACAACGGTTTCGGCTATGAGTAGTTGATTTGTTTAGCACTCAACTTTGTAAGTACACACCAAACTGAAAATCCGCGAGGATTTTCAGAAGCAGGTGAGAACAAGTAATTACTTATAGCCATTGTTAGCATACGTTATTTTTATAGTTTTTTTAGAAGTACATAATCATTGTCAAAATCTTCCACTTTTAAAATTCGTTTCGGATTGCAAGAACTTTCATGATAAGCGATTTCAGGGTTTCCATAATTTACTTTTGTTCGATTAAAACAACCTTGCTTTTTTAGAACTACATAAATATTTCCGCTTTTTAAATCGTCATTAGATAGTTCTATACCACAATTGAAAGGTATTGTTTTTGAATGAGCAAAATCGTTGCCATAATCAGCATAATTTCCAAGATAAGAACCATAATCTTTCCATCTCCTAAATTTATATCCAAGTGTTCCTAAAAGTTTCAATTCTCCATTATCCATTTGATAAACTAAAATTGGTGGTAAAGAAGGATTATTATTTTCGGAAGTTACTGAAACTCTTGTCATAATATGACTATTTCCTCTTTTTGCATCTCTCAAAAAATATTGATTACCATAATCGTCAAAAGACCAGCGTTTTCCTTTCCAAATTTTGTCAAATCTCAACGATAAATCTCCATATTTTACTCTTGTAGTAGGTTTTAAAACTTTATATCCAAGTGCTTTTTTTCTTTCCGCCTCAATTTTTCTTTGTTCAATTGTTCTTTCGATTTTGGCTATTTCTTTTGAAGCAACTGTTGCATCATTAGTTCCTTTATAATTATCTACAATTCCTTGAAATTCAGTTTTAGCTCCAGACAGATTATTTTCTGCAAGAAGTTTTTTTGCTCTAATAAATCTGTTTTCTGCAGTATTCTTTATTTTAGTCAATTCAGACGAACATTTATTCAATTCCGCTTTTGTCTGTTCCAGTTTTGTTTTTAATTCGGATAACCGCTTTTTGGTTTCTCCGTCTGAACAACTGAATATTAATATTGCTCCAAAAGTAAGTGCGAGTAAATTTCTTTTCATTCTGTGGGTGGTTTGTAATAACTGTAAATCTATTACGAAAAATTTAATATTAATTATGGTTTTCCGTAATGTATGCTAACGGTCTCAGCTAAGGAATCGTTGCGTTAGTTTTAGCGTTTAGTTAATAAATATACTTAAACATTTGGTCATAAGCGGTAATTTCCCAACGGGAAATTACATTAGCAATGTTTTTTAGCTATTGTTGTGTTTAGTTTTATTTTTCCGAATATTTTGTGTTGTACTTTTCAAGTAAATCTTTCAGGCTTACGTTAATTTTATTTGATTTAGTATATTTTTCTTCTTTCGAAACAAATGAATACATAATAGTATAATACTCAATTTTTATTGAATCCGTAATTGATACTATTTCACTTTCTTTCTTTAATAAACTGTCAATTTCTTTGTAATCTATATCTCGATATGATTTCTTTACTTTGCTATGAAAAAAGTCTGTTTTTTTTAATAAATCTTGATGATAGGATTCCTCAATAATATCATTATAAGTTTTCTCAATTTCAAATGATTCGAAAGGATTTATACTTGTGAATCCTAAACCTGTTCCACAATCAAAACTATTGTAATAATCAAATCCGTAAGCAGGAAATAAGTTCTTTCTGATATAAGCAAAAAATAAAGTGTCGTTTACATTTTGAAAATATTTTTCATCTCTATAGTTCAGGAAGTAACTCGGTATTATTGAGTTATTTTTAAATTTGAAAAGATATTTGTTATTGTTTTTCTTTTCAATTGTTAATTCACAAGAGTAATTCTGTTTATTCCCCCAAGAATTAGGTTGGATAATAATTTTAGAAGTATAATATCCTCTAAAAATATACAAATCGATAAGAATCAGTCCCAATAATGTTAGTAGTTGAACTGTCAGGATTTTTATGATTGGTTTTTTAAAGAATAATTTTTGTTCTCTCTTGTTCTTTTTCATATTTAATTAAACTCTAAAAAATCTTTATGTTCGGTTTTTTAATTAAACACAACGTATTTGTGTATGATTTTTTTGCGGGAAAAGGACGCGAGTCGTTTTCCGTTGTTGTGGAAAGATAATTAATAAGATTGAATTTCTGGTGAAGAAATTCAGCCGCAATTAATTATACGCCTTGTTGTAAACTGTTAATTCTTTATTCTTTTCAATTCAGTTAATCGAGTTTTGTACATTTTAATGATCATTTCCGGATTCCAATTGTCATCTTCAGTTTTTCCATGTCCGAGTGATATTAATGAAATTAACTTCCCTTTTTCTATATAGAATTCACAATTCCAACTCATTTGTGCGAAATGATTTTTCGGCATGAAATTCTCAGTCTCTTTTGCATAAATTAATTCTCCGTTTCTCTCAAAGTAGATTTCTTGAAAGAATATTTCTTTTTCATGAGACTCAATAGTTATTATTCTGTTTCCGTTTTCAAGTTCACAAATATTCCAAAACTCTTTTTTGTCATTAAAGTCAGATACAGTTTGAACTCCTTCAAAACAGTTCACGGAGTTTTGATTGAATTCTTTATCGATTTCTAATCGTTTTTTTTCTTCTTCTTTACTTTTTAATTGAGAATTACAACTTAAAGTTCCTAAAGTAAAAATTAGAAATAATAATATCTTTTTCATAATTGTTTACAACGTGTTTGTATAAGATTAGTTGCGTGTTTAAGCACCTAATTTAGCAAATACAAACCGAATAGAAAATCCGCGAGGATTTTCGTAAGTAAGTTTGCACTAGCAATTAATTTTATACGGTGTTGGCAAATCGTTTTTTATTTTTCAGCTTTACGTTGCTCTTTTTCTTCAACTGCCCATTTTCTTATTTTTTCGTTCAAATCTCGAAAACCTATTCCGCCAAGTAGCATTCCAATTGGCATTCCAATTATAGTTCTCCAAAACTCTTTAGGATTCCGTTTGTAGTCAGGTAAATAAGCCCAATACAGGAAAATCCCGAAAAGTATTACTAAAACAGTTATTATTATATATTTCATTTTTTCTGAATATTCTGTTATTCAATTCCGGTTTTGTTATAGTTCAGATTCGATAAATTCCTCAATCCCGAATTTTGTAGCGCGTAAAACATCCATAATATTATCAACGCTTTTATATTCTTTATCCTTATGATATTTATTTGATAAATCGATTGCCTTTTTTAATTCGACAAGTGATTTCGACTTTGGATTCATTTCCGAGATTAATTTAATTGACTTTTCAGCAATCTTCTGCAATTCAGTCATTGTATAATCCGTAAATTCTCGTTTTCTATCTATTTGATTTAGAAAATCAGTTAATTTTTCTTCTATAGCCATAGTTTCTGTCAAATGTTTGCCAACGGTCTCGGCTAAGGTTAGTACGGGATTAAATTAGCATTCAATTTCGGATTAAGCGATTAACCAAAGCTTTTAATTTTGTTTTAATTTTTCATTTTTAAAGCCAAATCAAAAGATTTGGCGAACTTTATAAAAATACACTAACTTTTGGGTCAAACACCAAAACCCGTATTAATTTTAGCCATTGTTGTGCTTAGTTTATTCAACAGAACAAATTACATAAACATCTTTATTTTCGTTCTGAGTTAGTTTGTCATGAAAAAAGCTCAATACTTTTCTGTCTTCTTCTTTTGCTTGTTTATCAGAAAAACTGTCCGAAGTAGAATATTTTAGAACATTTTCAATACTTCTTTTAATCTTTGAGACTTCATAAAGATAGACTGTTCTGTCGTCATATGACCTACCGTCCACCGCAGCCAAGATATTTGCCAATTTTATGAAGTAACAATCAGCTTCATATGTATAATACTCCCATCTATTAGCGTGTTGTTCAAATTCTGAAAAAATATAACCTCCCCATTTAAAAGAACATCCGTCATTACCGTTGTTGAAATAATTTTTTTCTACCACAGGTAATTTGGCCTCAAACACTTGTAAGGATGGTAATTCACCGATAATCATATTTTCGGCTTTTTTGATAAAGTTAAAACTGAGGTAAGCTCCCATATTTATTTTATTTAATTAAGCACAACGGCTTCGTATAACCCGTCAGTTATCGGGCTAATTTAGCCAAAAGTTTTCAGTTATTTACTAGCTTAAGCAATTCTGAGTGGATTCGGACGAAGTCGAATCCGCCGTAATTGCGGTTATACATTGTTGTACACAGTACTTTTATTTCCATTTTGCTATTAATTCTGTAATTCCTTTTTCAATTCCGTTGTAATATTCTCCGTTTTTGAATTCAGGTATAATAGTTCGGTCAATTACATTCTTACAGATTTCGTCAGTCAGTATTTTTTCAGTTCCATAACCCGTCGAAATTCTTATTTTTTTCAAGTTTTTACTGAAGACAATTGTCAGTCCGTTATCTTTTTCCTTTTGTCCAACTCCGTTGTAATTCGATAAGTCAATTGCGAATTGGTCAAAGTCAGTATATTTTCCGATTGAGTCTATTGAAACTACAGCAATTTGATTAGTGGTTTCTTTCTCAAAATCGCGAATTATTAGAGTCAATTTTTCTAACTGTTCAGGTGTAAAAATGAATTCATAATCATTTACTTCTCGCTTCAGTTTAGGTAAATCACTTTCTCCTAAATCGAATTCCGTAAACTCAACTTTTGGTGCTTCAGAACGCGGTTCGGATTCGTTAACATGTTTTGATTTACAACCATAAATGGTTAAAAAAGCAAGTAATATTATTTGAAATATGAGTTTCATTTGTATTGTGTACAACGGTTTCGTATAACCCGTCAGTTATCGGGCTAATTTAGCCAAAAGTTTTAAGTTATTAACTAGCTTAAGCAATTCTGAGTGGATTCGGACGTAGTCGAATCCGCCGTAATTGCGGTTATACATTGTTGTGGTGCGTATTTTTTATTTAATTTCTTTTTTTGCTGGAGGAGGTAGCTTTAAATGGTCTTTATTAGTTAACCATATTTTAATATCAGTATTATTCGTTATTCCATAATATTTGTCAGTCAATTTGTCTAAATGGTGAAGTAGTCTTTTAAATTTATTTTTCTTGTCATAAGAAATAGAAACAATTAGTTTTTTTGAATTTTCACTAAACATTGGATTTACTCCATTATTTTTAATATCCTTTCTTAAAACGCTTTCTAAACTGTCTAATGGGAAGAAGTTTTTTTTATTTTTAAAAATCGTATCATTATGAATTTCAAATACATTTTTTGATTTGATAATTTTATAAGAATCCTTTTCCCAGCAAGGATTGTGTAAATAGATGGTTCTAATCTCATTACCTGTTTTTAACGTTATTTTTGGAACGCTGTCATTACAAACAATCTTTGATGCTCGTTCAGCTAAATCAAACCAATTATCAAACTGTTTAGGGTTTAATTCAACACCAAGTCTCTGATTTTCTGTTTTCCAATTTCCAAAATCCCTTTGAATTACGATTGTTTCTTTTTCAATTGGCTGTTGTTCTTTTTTTTCATTCTTCCCGCATCCATTAAGAATTAGAATTAGGATTGTTGTTAATGATATTTTAAGTGTATTTTTCATTTTATTATTTTTTACATATGCACCACAACGGTTAGGTGTATGGCTTCGTTGCGTGTTTCAGCAACTAATTTAGAAAAAAAACAAAGGTAATAATTCAGCGCGAGGATTTTCCGAAAGGAAAATCAGAAGCAATGAATTATACACGTTGTTGCCCACTGGCTTTATTTATTTTCTTTATAACAGTCGTAACATTCAGGCTTAATCATTGATGTTGATTCAAACTCTCCACAACTATGACAAACGTTTTCTTCATATTCAGTATTTTCAAATTGAGACCAGGTGGCAAAACAATCCCAACAATAAGGTTTTTCAACATCATACTCAATACGTTCTTCGCATCTTATACAGTAACCACGTTTAGGTTTCGCTTTTTTATTCGTTCCGTTTGATGTTTTGTTTTTAGGCTGGAATAACTTTCTTTTTGTTTTTGATAATTGAATTATTTCTGATGATTGAATAATTGAAAGAGTTTCATTTACAGCATTCTCAAATAAATTTTTGTCATTATTTCGAGTTACATAAACTCCCATTTCACGATTGTTTTTTTCCGAAAACTCATACATATTCATGGATGTGATAACCATTTCTTGTTCATTAAAATAGCATTTGGCGTGTAAATTCTCAAAGTATAGTAATTCCAAATTTTTTAATTCAGCAAGTGAGTTTTTCTCATTAGGTTTCAACTCATCTTTTCCATAAATTATTTTAATTGAAACATTTCTTTTTGATGCATCTAATAATCTTTCATAAAATGTTTTCGAAATTTGTAAATATGGTGAAACCAATATCAGTTTTTTCTTTGCTCCAGTTATTATCTTTTCAATATGATATGAAGTTCCGTTTGTTGTTAAAAATTCTGCCATTTTCTTTGTTGGTTGATGTTTTGTTTAGCTTGTGGGCAACGGCTTCGGCTATGAGTAGTTGCGTGGTTTAGTAATTAACTTTGCAAGTACACACCAAACTGAAAATCCACGAGGATTTTCAGAAGTAGGCGAGAACAAGCAATTACTTATAGCCATTGTTGTGGTTAGTGTTTTATCGTTATTTACTTAATTTTAATATTCTAAATGCTCCTTGAATTACCAAAACAAAAACGATTGTTCCGATAATCAAATCAGGTTTGCTTGAACTCAACCAATTTACTAAAAGTCCAGCTATAATTACTCCCAAATTGATAATCACATCGTTTGAAGTGAAAATCATACTCGCTTTCATATGAGCTTCTTCTTTGCTCTTTGACTTTTGCAAAATGTAAAGACAAATTCCGTTTGCAATAAGTGCAAAAATCGAAACGATAATCATTGTCGAAAAGTCAGGAATTTTCTCGTCTCCGAAAAATCTCCTTAAAACTTCCACAAATCCAATAATCGCAAGTGTTATTTGAAAATATCCAGCAAGTTTTGCAATCTGTTTTTTTCTTGTCAGAGTTCCGCCAACAGCAAACAAACTAATTCCGTAAACAAAACTGTCAGCAAGCATATCCAAACTATCAGCAACTAATCCCATTGATTTTGAGATTATTCCAGTCGTCATTTCGATTAGGAAAAAGGCGAAATTTATTCCGAGTACAGTCCAGAGTAGTTTTTTTTGGTTTGAGTTTTCGTTAAATTCCGTTTGGTCGGTTTGTTCGGTCGAGATTTTCTTTCCGCCTAAATTCAATTCGAGAACGGATTTTTCGATTTGGTCAATTTCTCCGCTGTGAAAAACAGTCAGTTTTCGGTTGGGAATGTCAAAGTCCAAATTCACAATACTCGAGATTCCATCCAATTTCATTCGGATTAGATTTTCCTCTGAAGGACAATCCATTTTTGTAATCTCAAATATCGTTTTGTTCATTCAATTTCTCGGTTTTTGGACATTAACCACAACGGTTTCGTATAACCGTCAGTTGCGGATTAAATTAGTTATTATTTTCTTTTGTTCACTAGCAT
>NZ_JBHTJR010000003.1:0-2867 GCF_042676005.1 Tenacibaculum geojense
AAGGAAAATTCCTATTCAGCACGAGTTGATTGAATTAGAATTAGCGGAAATCCTAACCGAAACTGAATTTAAAAAAATAAAAGCCAGCAGGTAACAATGTATAACCGCAATTACGGCGGATTCGACTACGTCCGAATCCACTCAGAATTGCTTAAGCTAGTATATAAATAAAAACTTTTGGCTAAATTAGCCCGATAACTGACGGGTTATACGAAGCCGTTAGCTACAATTTGGAAAAGATTCGTATTTGGTGTATATTTACATCAAATAATTAAAATATGTCAAGACAAAGTATATCATTTACAAAGCCGAACGATGAGTGGCTTAAAGCTCAAGTGGACAATAAAGAATATTCAAGTAAAAGCGAGTTAGTTAACGATTTGATTAGACAAGCCAGAAAACAGCAAGTGCAAATTGACTGGATTCGAGCTAAAATTGAAAAAGCTCAAAATAGTGGATTTACAAGTGACAGTAAAGAAAGTATTTTAGCTCAATCAAAGTCTTTACTTAATGGCTAAATACAAACTGACAAATGAAGCCAAAAATGACTTAATTCGGATCCATCATTTTGGAGTTAAAAAATTCGGAATGATTCAAGCGGATAAATATTTCGAATCTTTTTTTGAATATTTTGACATTATCGCTGAACGACCTTTTTCATTTGAATCTGTTGACTACATAAAAAAAGGATACAGACGTTGTGTGTGTGGAGTTGATAGTATTTACTATAAAGTCAATGAAAATATTGTTGAAATAGTGACAATAGTTGGAAGACAAGATTTGAATGAAAAATCTTAATAAAAGTTATAAAAACTGTAGCTAACAATGGCTATAAATAATTGCTTGGTCTGTACTTACTCGGAAAATCCTACGGATTTTCCTCTGGTTCGAGAACTTTTACTAAAATAGTAACCAAAACACGCAACTATCCATAGCCGAAAACGTTTTTAATACGTAAGGACAATACTCAGACATGGAAAACTTGAATGAATTAGCTCCTAATCTACTCTTTCTTATCAAAGAATTACGATTGATTTTTTAACTGTGAAAACAGAATTAATTCCCTTTGAAAACAGACAAAATAATCACTAAAAAGACTGACTTAATCTTGAAAACAGATTTGAGTTGAAAAGCTGAAAAGTCAAAACTTTGAAAACAGAATTTAGTCGATAAATCAAAAGGCTGTATTGAAAACACGACTTAATAAGAATTGAATATAATTATGTACTATAATTTGAAAAATTAACTATAACGAAATTAATTACGATTTGATTATTATAAAAACGTGTATCATAACGGCGTACAAAAAACAACAATGGCTAAAAAACATTGCTCATATTTTCCTTGCAGGAAAATACTCGGATAACTCCAATCTTTTGTTATATTTACAGTCAAACACCTAAAATCGCAACGATTTATTAGCGAAAACGTTAGCCACAAGCACAAAAAAAGAAAAAGAAAAATTAATAAATGAATGAATGATATTGATAAAGAAATTTTTGCTCAAATAAAATATGAAGGAAACCTTGTAGAAGATGGATATTTAGATGCTAAAAAAGCCGGAGAAGTATTAATAGGAATTGATAATATATTAAGATATTTTTTATACCAAGAAGATAAAAAGTTTAAAAAAATAGATTTTGAAATACCTGTTAGAATAAAAAAAGGTAGTTGGGTAACTGAATTTTTAGCTAATTATGATGCTGTATTAATTAAAACTGCATTAACCTGGGGAGCTTCTAAATATTTTGGTAGTGCACTTAGTGAAATGGCTAAAAAGGATTTTAAAGATGTTGGTTTTAAGGATATCTTTAAAAAAGCTTTTAAAGGTTTAACTTGGGTATTAAAAATTGCACAACATCTAGGAACATTAACTAAGAAGAAATTCGATAATTTAACTTTTTCAAAAAATAGTAGGTACGTAATATTAATAAACAATAAAAATGAAAAATTAGAAGTACCTATTGAATATTTGGAACTATTTGCTAGCTGTCCCGATGATTTATTTATAAACTTAGCTAGAATAATCGAAGACGAACGAGAATTAGTTGTTCTTTACAATGATATTGAAAAGGAAAAACAGAACTATGTAAAAATAGGAATGGATTCGAAAAAAATATTCATTCCAAATGAGGAAGATGATGAAATATTATTTCCAGATTTAATACACGACCAATTTGTTGAATTAGAAGGTCATATTACTCGAGGAAATGAAAATTCAAATACTATTGGTTTTATGTATCAAAATCATATTCTTACTTGCTATCCACAAAAAGGAAATATTAAAGACTTTAAAAACACTTTGTTTACAAACTGTACTATAAGAGGTTATGTTGATAGATTACATAAAAAAACGGGAGAGATTATTGAAAAAAGACCTAGAATAAAATTTTTAGAAATAATATCTAATGAACCAGAAGATAGACAGAAAAAACTATTCTAATAAAGCCAGTGGCTAACAAAGGCTATAATTAATACGGGTTTCAGTTTTTAATCAAAAGTTTAATGTATTTTTATAAAGTCGTCAAATCATTTTGATTTGACTTTTGAATAAGAAAAAATAAAAGCAAACAAAATGCTTCGTCTTAGTGCTAAATCGTGAAGCTATCGCTTCCTATTCCCGCACTAATCATAGCCGAAGCCGTTGTAAGCAATATGACAAAAACTATTTTAGAACATATAATGCAGTTAATAATTGTGCTTCCAATTTTACTATTTACAATGAAAAGCAGAAAATTGGAAAACCTGAAAATATTACTGATTTTTTCAATGTTTTTTCTTTTAAGAAGCTTCTTGTTGTACCTGCCTTTGGAATTTAGTGAATTGAAATTCATTAATGGAAATTGGAATTGGACTGGGAAAATATT
>NZ_JBHTJR010000004.1:0-14710 GCF_042676005.1 Tenacibaculum geojense
TTAAGCTAGTATATAACTAAAAACTTTTGGCTAAATTAGCCCGATAACTGACGGGTTATACTAAGCCGTTACCCAACATTTGAAATGACATTCGAAATAGAAAAATACCAAGTTGAATTATTAAATAAATCTGACTATAATCCAGATTCGAATGACAATCTGAATAAATACTTAAAAAACTATTTGACTGAATCTGATTTCAAATTACCGACCATAATCGGAATAACAATATTGGAAAACGGAACTGAAATAAATAGTGCGATAATTGGAACTGAAGGTGCAGTAACTGAACTGCACAAAACTTCACAAATTATTGAGTCTAATCGGATTTTAATATGCTGTTGCGATTCAGTTTTTTGTTTAGACTTACCTACTCTAAATCTGAATTGGAAAACAAAAGTGGATAAAGCTACCGCATTTGAAATTTTCAAAATAGAAAATGGTTATATCATTCACGGAGAAATGGAAATAACAAGAATTAATAATGACGGAAAAATAATATGGCAAAATGGTGGGGCTGATATCTTCGTATCGCAAAATGAAAAAGATGACTTTGAAGTTAAAGACAATTTGGTAAAAGCAACTGATTGGAACAATCGAATTTACAAATGGAATTTAAACGGAGTAGAAATTGAATAAAAAACATTACACAACAAGGTGTATAATTAATTACGGCTGAATTTCCTCATCGGAAATTCAATCTTATTAATTATCTTTCCGCAACATCGGAAAATGACTCGCGTCCTTTCCCGCAAAAAATCATACACAAAACCGTTGTGGTTTATATCACAAACTGCTGTGAATAAAAATTGTAACTATATAAATTTTGAGAATCAAATATTAACATTAAATTTATAAAGTCATGAAAATGAAATCAAACAAATTACTAAAATTTGGACTAGTTCTGTTTGGACTTTCTCTGATGTTATGGAACTGTGAAAAGGAAGAAAACCAACTAAATTCTTCCATTAACAACTCAAATTTTATCTCAACTGCTGCTATTAATGAAGTACAACAATTTTTGGATGATACTAATGGCTCAAGTAAAAGAGCAAGTAACAACTTTAATTTAATTACAGATTTCGATAAATTATCTTACGCTAAAATAGAAAATAGTAATGAACTTCTCGCAATTGTTCCTGCTAATATTGAGGGTAAAAAAATGTACAGCAGAATTTTAATTACAAAAGTTAATAATTCTGTAAGAGGTGTTTTATTTAGTATGACCCAAAACTATGGAAATAGTGAGTCTAATTTTACAGGAAAGGCTTATATCTCCGATTTACAGGGAAACTTTATTAATGGATTAGTTTATGAAAATGGTATTCCCGTAAAAAATTACAACTAAAAGAAAATACTTCAGGTAGAAGTTCAAATGGAGGAGATTGTCCTGATGATTGCCCCTATATAGATTGTACATTGTGTCAATTAGATGAAGTAACCATTACTGCGACAAGACCAACGGAAGGTGCTTACGCGATAGTTCCGTTTATTTATGTTTATGATTATCATCAAGAAAATGAAGAGTTACTTGGTGATTTTGCTTGGGATTCTAATGGAGGTGGAGGTTCTAACTCTGGGAGCGGAACAAGTTGTACTGGCGATAAAGTATATAATTCTGCTACTAATTCTTGTAATTGTCCTTCTGGAACAGTTGAGAATTCGGAAAGAGAGTGTGTTGAATATATCGAGGAAGATATAAAAATATGCTTATCCAGTTTAGAATTTAGTGATGTAGGAGCAAATTGGCAAGCTGCAGGAATCAAAAATGTAAATATTCAATTTTTAACTATAGGTAGTCCAACGAAATTAGTTAATGTGTATATAAGCGAATTGTATATAGGACTCCCAAAAGAATCGCCTTTAGTAGGAGGCTATTTAACTAACCATAATGCTAGGACGGAAGGTCAAACCTTAATAACTAAAGCTGAGGGAGTAACAGACCTTTATCAATCTATTAACCCAAATTCAAATAGTGTTCAGTTAAGAGATTATTTTTACACTAAGTTACGTGAATTTACGAGAGAAAAGGGAGGTGAAATATCAACAACGGCTCCTTTGGGGTGGAATGGACAATTAAAAGAACATCAAACTTATATTGTATCAAGTGGACTCGAATGTGATTAAATTAAAGGAGAACTTGTTTAAACTTTCCTATCAACTATATCCTAAATGGATAAATGGATTAGACGCAAGATATAATAAAACTAATGAGATAATTCATCTTATATCAAAGTGTGAAGAAGGTATTAAAGAAAAAAAAGAGATCTGGGTTAATTTTATTGGATTTTTAAAAAAACTTGATTCAAATTATATTGTAATAGAAAAAACTACTTACTTTATTAATCAACCTAGTTTTGTCTTGCAATTAAAAAATATTGAGTCCAAAAAATGTTATAATATTTACATGAGTTTTTTGATACCTTTTTTTTATATTCATGAGTTTAATCTAGAAAACTCTCTACAAGAAATTAATCCTATTAGAATATCTGAATTTGACCTTCTGGATATTGCTACAATTTTAAATTGTTCAATTTTTCCGAAAGATTTACTGAATATTAAAATACCTGATATATCTTTTGAATCTATACCGATAAATTGTTTCACTATAAAAAACGCTTTTTTTAACGAAAATGATAATATATTATGAAAATAATAAGAAATATTTTAAAAACGATTATAAGCTATTTAATTGTTTCTTTTTTAATTAATTTTTTTATAAGTTTTTCATTAAATCTGGGTGGTCTTTGGGTTAATGTAAAATACTATATCCTACTAAGTGTTGGGTTTATAATTTCAGTTCTTTTAGAGAAATTTTACAATTTTAAGTTATTTTTTATTACGGTAACTTTCTTATACCTGTTATTAATATCTTTTGACTCTTTAGACAACATAAAATCGAATTCTTTAATTGTATATATTTTTGTATTGAGTGTGATTTCTTTAATTGAAAATTGGATAAAAAAACAAACCATAACAGCGTATAAACCCCATTAAAACGGGGTTTATACAAAACGTTGCCCACAAGCTAAACAAAACATCGACCAACAAAGAAAATGGCAGAATTTTTAACAACAAACGGAACTTCATATCATATTGAAAAGATAATAACTGGAGCAAAGAAAAAACTGATATTAGTTTCACCATATTTACAAATTTCAAAAACATTTTATGAAAGATTATTAGATGCATCAAAAAGAAATGTTTCAATTAAAATAATTTATGGAAAAGATGAGTTGAAACCTAATGAGAAAAACTCACTTGCTGAATTAAAAAATTTGGAATTACTATACTTTGAGAATTTACACGCCAAATGTTATTTTAATGAACAAGAAATGGTTATCACATCGATGAATATGTATGAGTTTTCGGAAAAAAACAATCGTGAAATGGGAGTTTATGTAACTCGAAATAATGACAAAAATTTATTTGAGAATGCTGTAAATGAAACTCTTTCAATTATTCAATCATCAGAAATAATTCAATTATCAAAAACAAAAAGAAAGTTATTCCAGCCTAAAAACAAAACATCAAACGGAACGAATAAAAAAGCGAAACCTAAACGTGGTTACTGTATAAGGTGTAAAGAACGTATTGAGTATGATGTTGAAAAACCTTATTGTTGGGATTGTTTTGCCACCTGGTCTCAATTTGAAAATACTGAATATGAAGAAAACGTTTGTCATAGTTGTGGAGAGTTTGAATCAACATCAATGATTAAACCTGAATGTTACGACTGTTATAAAGAAAATAAATAAAGCCAGTGGGCAACAACGTGTATAATTCATTGCTTCTGATTTTCCTTTCGGAAAATCCTCGCGCTGAATTATTACCTTTGTTTTTTTACTAAATTAGTTGCTGAAACACGCAACGAAGCCATACACCTAACCGTTGTGCCTAATTAGAAAAAATGGAATTTGACGAAAAATTTTGGGAGTTTAATAATAGAGCTACGATTCATTTTGATATAATTCATCGTCTAGGAAGTCTATTATTGATGTACACTGCTACTAAAGACAAAATAGATGTCTTTCATACTGAAATTCAATGGTATGACAAAGATGATAATCATAGAGGTAATAAAGACAGAATGAAGGAAACTAGCCGAATGTTAAGTGGTTATCGACAGAAGCTAAATGAACTTATAATAATCGGAATAGCTAAATCATTAGAAGATACTCTTTACGATATGAAGGAGAAATTAAATAATGATATCAATTTCTGGAAAGATTGTGAAGATTTTATGTATTATAATGAAATGAAAAAATTGAGAAATTTAAATAACTATATAAAACATAGTAAGGGAATTATTAAAAGAGGACATCCATCAAATGATTATTTAATTGACAATGCTGGCTTTACAGAAAATTCAAAAATTGACAATCTTAACTTAAATTTAGAAAAGTATATAATGCAATCTTTTCTTTTTCAAATGGAGATATTTTGGAATAAGGACCTTAGAGATAATCCATACACAGGTATTAAAGATGATGAAAAAAGTATTAGGAAAATATTAATACCTGAATTTATTGAAACAAATAACTAGGCACAACAATGGCTATAATTAATACGGGTTTTGGTGTTTAATCCAAAGTTTAGTGTATTTTTATAAGGTCGTCAAATCATTTTGATTTGACTTTTGAATAAGAAAAAATAAAAGCAAACAAAATGCTTCGTCTTTGTGCTAAATTGGAAAGCCTTCGCTTCCCTATTCCCGCACTAATCATAGCCGAAGCCGTTAGGCAATAATAGATGGAAGTAAAAATATCAAATGGACAGAACATAATTCAATTGTTTTTTGATGAGTTCGCAAGCTGTTTAGTGATTGAAGGAACAGCACTAATCGTTAATTGGCCTGATTGTGCTGGTAGCGTAGGAGAATATTTTGCTTTATCCGACTTTTCTTCTGATAAACGAAAAACATTAACCGATAGATTAAATCAAGTTTTGATTGATGGAACTGAAGAGCAAGTAT
Organism: Tenacibaculum geojense; assembly: GCF_042676005.1. Classification (NCBI taxonomy): domain Bacteria; kingdom Pseudomonadati; phylum Bacteroidota; class Flavobacteriia; order Flavobacteriales; family Flavobacteriaceae; genus Tenacibaculum; species Tenacibaculum geojense. The sequence goes on from NZ_JBHTJR010000004.1 coordinate 4,976, forward strand.
TTGATTCTGTTAAGAAATTTCTTGAACTATTTTCCAGTGGAACATACAAAATACACTTAGGTATAATGAAACTTGATGTCTGCAATTTCATGTACGAGGGGCAAGTGAAATATTCAGAGAACGTACCAATGAACAAAAGATTTTCAGGTGCTTTTTACCCATACCCCTATGATAAATCAAACATATTTTTTACTACTCCGAATGAATCAATAGACAAGGAAAGGGTAGATTACTACAAAAAGCTAATCCAAAATGGTTTACGACCAAAAACAATTACCTATGAATTATACAGTCCAATAAATGCTGACTTTACAGCTTGTTATTTATTAGATGGTCATCACAAGACAAAAGCTTATATCGAATTGGGAATAGACATCCCTAATATTTCGATTACAAAAACAGAAGAAGTAAATGGACAAACGCAGAGTATTTTACACGCAAGTGCTCCAACGCTGAAAGATTTTGAATTTCAACATTTCTTCATAGAAAATGATGAGAATTTAGAGAATGTAGACTTTATAAATGATTCCTTCCTAACAGCTAAACTTGATGAAATTTTAAGCAAAAAAAGCAAACTAGGTATTGGCATAATCAAACTTTTTCTGAAATTGGATAAATCACAAAATGAAAAAAGTTTGAATTGGCTAATTGAAAGACTAAAAATACTATCAAAGAACCAGACTATGGGCAATGGACTTATATTAAGGTATTTCGGATTTAACGAAAGTCTAAATTGTGATTGCTGGACTTATGATGAAATAAATGACGTAAAAGATTATAACAACTGGATAAATAAAACATTGCCTAACAATGGGTATAATGCATAGCTATCCTGCGGGATAGCTACGACATCATACCCGAAACGTTAGGTTCAATTACAAAAAATGGGATTCGATAAAGAAATAAATCTTTTTGAACTGACTGAAAGAGTGGTCAATAAATTTCGTTCTGAAAGTGAACTGGAATTATCTGGCTATGAGTTTGAATTTAAAATTAAACGAGATTGGTATTGTCCTATAAACCGAATAAATATCAACTTATTTATTTTTGGTGAGGATTACGCTCAAACTGTTTATGATGAGAAGTATAACACTCTTGACAAAGTAATTGATTTATTATTTGTCCATTTACGTGACGATGCTGGATTCGATAATCTAAAAGATGGATTAATTATGGCTAATCGTCATAAAATAGAAGCACGAACTGAAAAACTAACTGAACGAATAGACTTACTTTCAAAGCAATTACTAATATCAAATGGTTTAAAGTTAATGTGGACGAAAATATCCATATGATTCGTTTTATAAAAACGGATTTCCAATTATTCAGTATCAAGTATATACTCCAGAAGATGAAATAAAGCTATATTTTGACCTTGATTTTAACTTAAGAGGATTTCAGGAGGATGAAATTTTTAATACCGTTAGCAAAGAAATTAAAAAGCACCTAACAATGTATAAGGAAACATAGGGCTTTTATGCTTAATCGAAAGGTCTGTGATTATTTATCAAGTCGCCAAATATAAAATTTGGCGTTTATGAGAAAAAGGATAAAAGCAAAATATTTATATTTGGCTTAGTACCAATACAAAACGTATGGCTTTTCAACTACCCTACGTTTCTTATACTAACCGTTACCAGTAATAAAAAAAATGAACTTTAAATATTATCAATATAGAATCGGAGATGCCAAACTTTGTGGAGGTGAAATGCACGCAAGTTTACACGAGATAATATTTGATAAAGAATTTAGTGATAACGAGAACGAATTCGCAAATCAATTAAAAGATTTTTTACAAAACTCGAAAAGACAACCGAAAATCCTTAATAGACATTTAGAAAGAGGAATTAATTCATCAGATGAAGAAAGAATGTGTTTAATTGATTATCCAGACTTTCCTCTAAAACCTTTTGAACCAAGTTATTTCAATTCAAAACATTTAGAATTAGGATTATCAGGCGGAAATATTGGTTGGTATAAACCTGAAAGTTTAAATGAAGAATACTACTTCTTTTATGAGACAAACCACCCTTTCTCTCAATGGCATAAATCTGAATTCAAAATTGACAATTTGACTTTCAATAGTGCTGAACAATATATGATGTTCAGAAAAGCCGAATTATTTAATGATAACGAAATAGCTGATAAAATAATGTCAACTAGTAACGTTAGAGAGCAAAAGAAACTTGGAAGACAAGTAAAAGGATTTGACATTGAAATCTGGAATAGAAACGCATTAGACATAGTTTATAAAGGCAATAAGGCAAAGTTTGAACAGAACTCCGAACATTTAAAGTTATTAATATCAACAAAAGGAAAAACAATAGTTGAAGCTAGTCCATATGATAAAATTTGGGGAATCGGATTAGACTCTGACAATGAAGACTCTTATAATCCTTTAAAATGGAAAGGAACTAATTGGTTAGGTATTGTACTGACTGAATTGAGACAGAATTTAATGAAAAACAACTTTGCAAACGGATATTGGCAACAAGAAGATTATACAACAAATAAGCAAAAATAACTACTGGTAACAATGGCTATAATTAATACGGGTTTGGTGTTTAATCAAAAGTTTAGTGTATTTTTATAATGTCGTCAAATCATTTAGATTTGACTTTTGAATAAGAAAAAATAAAAGCAAACTAAATGCTTCGTCTTAGTGCTAAATCGTGAAGCTACCGCTTCCCTATTCCCGCACTAATCATAACCGAAGCCGTTGGCAATAATATAACAGAACGGAAATGAAACGAATACATTTTGACCATTTAGGGAAAGGAAATTATTGGATTATACTGATAATCTTATCATTGATTTTTATAGTAATCGGAATAGCTGAGCCAATTGAATTTGAAAATGAAAAAATCTATAAATATATAAGTGCGACTGGATTTTTATTACAAGCTATATATTTCAGTAAACTCTTTTGGTGTAAAAATACTGTGCAATGGAATAACAAAGGAATCGTAATTCGAATCAAATCATTTCTTGGGAAATTATTACGATTTGACGAAATCAAAGCGACTGAACTGAATAGAAAAATCTTGACTTTGACAAAATATGACGGAAAAATAATTACGCTTGACTTAAATGAGTTTGCAGAATCTGACACTCAAAAACTGAATGAAATAATGATTGAAAATACTATTGCCAACAACGTGTATAATTAATTGAGGCGGAATTTCCTCGCCGGAAATTCAATCTTATTAATTATCTTTCTAAATCAACGGAAAACGACTCGCGTACTTTTCCCGCAAAAACCATACACAAATACGTTACCACACATTGAGAAAAACATATTTCATATTGATAATTTTAGTTTTGAATTCATTCATTTCGTTTGCCCAAAACCGAATTGAATTAATTCCGAATGATTGCAATCAAGAAAATGGTTTTACAATGTTTTTATTGGATAGAGTTAACCCAAAAATTCTGACTGAACAAAAATTTGACCAAGAAGAAAAATACTGGAAAAATCAAAAAAAAATTATAATCAACAATTCAGACATTTTAAAAATTGAATACACTAACATTTTCGGACAGATAATTGACACAACATTTACAAACGCAAAGAAACTGAATGAAGTCAAAATCTGTGTGAATAAATACAAAGATTACGAAAAGAAATCTCTGATAAAGGAATCAATTCGAAAAAATGAAAGTTGGATTTTAAATTCAACTTGGGGGCATCAAACCTTTGAATCTGACAAACTGATTTTTAAACCTAAAAATGGATTCTTAAAATTTAAGTATTACAAAAACGGAAAAATAATAAAACGTGGTAAAATAAAAATAACAGAATCAATAATCTACAGAATAGCTCTCTTTGAACGCAAACTGACTTTAATGCAAAATGCTGACAATTCTTGTAATTTTGGAGTGAGTTATAATCTTGAAAACGGAACTGAAAAAATAAGATTTCAAGATGACAGTTGTTCTGGATTTTCGAATGAACAATTACTAACTGAATTAAAAATAATGGAATAAAAAACATGTGGTAACACTGTATAAACTTTATTGCTGCTATATTTTTCCTTCGGAAAAATACGCAGGCACAAAGTTGTTTAATAAATTGCTTACTTTTAGCATAACAAAAACGCAACAAAGCTTATACTAAAACGTTGTACAACATTGGCAAAATGAAAATTGAAAAAGGGTTTATAATATTATTTTTTTTTAGGGAATGTTTCGTCTTTTTCTCAAGTTCTTGATACAATAAAAGGAAAGTTATTTTATTAAAAAGAATTCTATAAAAACTTCAATTATTTGAGTGTAAAAGAAAGCTCATCCAATACTTATGTAAGACTTAATGAAAGTGGAGAGTTTAAATTAGTTCCTGAAGAACCTAAGAAAGAATATGAATTGACACTCTATTATTTGGACAATGTATTTAAGAAATTTCATATAAAAATGAATGGATTAAAAGAACTCGATTTAAATGAATTTCATTAGCCGAAAATTGTAATTCTAATAAAAAAACTGCGTATTCTGATTTTAAGAATAAAAAATTGAAACTCTATGTTTCAGAGGAGAATAAAAACGACAAAAAATTAGAAATCCAGAATATTAAAAAAGAATATTCTTTAGAATACATTTACTTTAAAGAAATAAAATTATTTGACTGTTATTTAGAATATAATAATCAAATTTTAAAGATTTTGACTCTTAAGTACGGACGTGAAATTTTGAATAGAATAGATAAAGATGTAATTGGATTAGAATAAAAAAACGTTGTACAACATTAGCTAAAAAACATTGCTCACGGATTTTCCCGTTGGGAAAATACTGCTAATGACCAAGTGTTTAAGTATATTTATAAACTAAACGCTAAAACCAACGCAACGATTCCTTAGCTGAGACCGTTGTTTTTAATACGTAAGGACAATACTCAGACATGGAAAACTTGAATGAATTAGCTCCTTCTCTACTTTTTCTTATCAAAGAATTACGATTGATTTTCTAACTGTGAAAACAGAATTAATTCCCTTTGAAAACAGACAAAATAATCACTAAAAAGATTGACTTAATCTTGAAAACAGATTTGAAACGAAAGACTGAATATTCAAAACTGTGAAAACAGAATTTACTCAATAAATGAAAAAATCAGCATTGAAAACACGACTAAATAAGGATTGAATATATTTTGTACTATAATTTGAAATATACTCTAAAACAAAATTAATTACGTTCTGATTTTTAGAAAAACCTGTATCATGTCGGCTTACAAAAAATAACAATGGCTAAAAAACATTGCTCATATTTTTCTTGCAGGAAAATACTCGGATAAATCCAATCTTTTGTTATATTTATAGTCAAACACCTAAAATCGTAACGATTTATTAGCGTAAACGTTATACACAATACGAAAAATGAAAATCGGAACTAAAATATTAATCCTATTTCTGACCCTGAATTTGCTTTATTGCAAAAGTTCAGCACTAGAAACTGAAACAAAAAAACCTATTTCCGAATTTGACTTCTCAACTATTGAAAAGTTCAGAGAAACGAAACTTAAAGGTCAAATAATAAACGATTATGATAGTATTTTCAGTCCCTTAGAGATGAAAGAACTTTCAGATATTATTTATGACTATAACATTGAAACAACTCGACAAATAGTTGTTGTGACAATTGACAGTATTTTACCTTATTCCAATATTCAAAAATTTGCGACTGACTTAAGTAATTATTGGGGAGTTGGAAACGCTGAAAAAAATAATGGACTGACAATTGTTATGTGCAATCCTTGTAGAAAAATCGGAATTGCAAATGGAAATGGAACTGAACTGATTTTGACAAACGAAATCTGTAAAAAAGTAATTGACCAAACAATAATTCCTGAATTTAAAAACGGTAATTTCTATGTCGGAATTAAAAAAGGAGTGGTTGAATTAATAGAAAAATGGAAATAAAAAGTACTGTGTACAATAATGTATAACCGCAATTACGGCGGATTCGACTACGTCCGAATCCACTCGGAATTGCTTAAGCTAGTAAATAACTAAAAACTTTTGGATAAATTAGCCCGATAACTGACGGGTTATACGAAGCCGTTAGCTGTAATTATCACACCTAATAAAACAACAACAAAGAATGAATAAATTTTTATTAGTACTCTTCATCGCGACAATGGTAATATCCTGTAGTGATAGGAATTCTAAAAACAAAACAATAGATAGTTCTCACAACCCAAAAGAAACAATTACTGATAAAGAAATAATAGAGTTAAAATCATTTGAAATAAAAGAAACAGAAGTTCATTCTATCAAATCAACATTAAATCAAAAATCTTACGAGCTATACATTAAGCTACCAAAATCATATTCAAACTCGAATAAACAATACCCTATATTGATTTTAACTGATTCAGACTATTCCTTCCCAATAGTGACTAGTATAACAAGACGATTAAACGTAGAAGAATTTATCACAGTGGGAATCTCCTATTCCAAAGATGATAAGCCAACTGTTAGCAGGACAAGGGACTATACACCGACCTATTCTCCTAATGAATTGAGAGGACACTCAAAAGAATCAAAGTTGGCTTCTGGAAAAGCTGATGATTTTATATCATTTATAAAAAATGATATGTTTCCATTTTTAGAAGAGACTTATAGAATAGATAATTCCAAAAAAGTATTTGCTGGACACTCTTTTGGTGGATTATTAGCGAGTTATATGCTGGTTACAACACCATATTTATTTGAATATTATTTAGCCGGAAGTCCCTCTTTATGGTATGACAATTATTGCTTAAACGGATTCGAAGAGGTGTACTATAAATCCCATAAGAATATGAAAGCTAATGTTTTTTTGTGTATCGGAAAAAAGGAAGAAAAGATGAAATCAAATATGGTTGCTGAAATGCTAGCTTTTGAGAAAAGGTTATTGTCTAGAAATTATTTAGGTTTAAATATCCAATCTATTATTATTCCTGATGAAGACCATCATTCTGTTTATCCTAGTTTTATAACAAAGGGAATTATATACGCTTTTGGAAAGAAAAAAACAGCTAACAAAAAATAAACGCCATTGAAACGGACGTTTATTCAAATCGTTATAGGTAATGCTGAAAAAGATAATTTACATATCATTAATTTTGACTTTGACATTAAGTTGTGGAAGTTCCAAGTTCAACGTAAATCACGGAGTTGTTCTCGAACCACTTTCTGAAGAGGTAAAAAGAGAAATGAAAATTCTTGATTTAGAAAAAAGTACAGGAGTGATATTTCCGAAAGAATATGTAGCTGGATTCAATAAAGGTAGATTATCAAACAGGTTTACACAGGCTGAAAATGAAATCATAGAAGCGGAAATTGAAATAAATAAGCAGTATTTGGATTCCGACAAAAGGTTTGCATACAATCAAAATTTTGTAAGATTTAAAGTCGACCCAGAATGGACTCTTGAAGAAAGACAAAAGGATTTCCAGAACCTAATGAAATGGAATAAAAAAGAAGCAAAAAAGAGCATAAAATTTGACCGACAATATTTAGGGTTTATTGAAAACGGACAAAAAATATTAGTAATTCAATTTATTGATTTTAGTCAAGACTCTTATGTATTAAAAGACCAATTGACAGAAAGCTGGATTGGAGGTTGGCACGCTTGGTTTGAAACAAATGTTAGGCTGAAAGAATATAATATGGTAACAAAAAAACTAAATAGTTTTGGATGGCCACAATTATAAAAGCACTACCTACAACGGTTACGTATAACCGTCAGTTGCGGGTTAAATAAGTTATTATTTTCTTTTGTTCACTAGTGTTAGCAATTCCGAGTGGATTCGGACGTAGTCGAATCCGCCGTAATTGCGGTTATACATTGTTGGCAACTGGTTTTTATTTTTTCTCATACAAAAATCTTTCTCCAGAATCTGGGTCTCCAATAAAATTCCAAATAATTATTTCGTCATTTTGTAAATATAAATCGTAGGAAGTTAACATTCCGTTTTCATATAGATTACTGTTGTTAAAACTCATATTCAAAACCCATTTTTTTTTCCTTTAAAATCTTTTCCAATTTTCCACGTTCCATTTGTGTTTACGAAACGTTCATTTGTTTGGTCAAATACATTTATGTAATTCGGTAAGTTTGTTATTTCAAAGGTTCCATTTTCCTTTAGATTCAGTTCGATTTTTTTCTTTTCATAACCTTTCTCCTCATTTAATTCGTAACTGAATTTATCTACTTCCCAAATACCAATCATTTTAGAATGAGTTGGTTTTTCGGTCAGGTTTTTAGTTGTAATTCCGTTTACAGGACTTACATTAAAATATCTGCAACTTGTTAAAGTCAAAACAATAAGTAGGTAAAAAATTCTTTTCATTTCCGATTTTTCAATTCGTGTTCTGCTTTGGTCAACTTGCTGCCAACAATGTATAACCGCAATTACGGCGGATTCGAACGTAGTTGAATCCACTAAGAATTGCTTAAACTAGAATATAACTGAAAACTTTTGGCTAAATTAGCCCGATAACTGAAGAGTTATACGAAGCCGTTAATACATAAGGACAATACTCAGACATGGAAAACTTGAATAAATTAGCTCCTTCTCTACTTTTTCTTATCAAAGAATTACGATTGATTTTCTAACTGTGAAAACAGAATTAATTCCCTTTGAAAACAGAATTTACTCAATAAATGAAAAAAACACCATTGAAAACACGACTAAATAATGATTGAATATATTTTGTACTATAATTTGAAAGATTGACTAAAACGAAATTAATTACGATCTGATTTTAGAAAAACGTGTATCATGTCGGCGTACAAAAAATAACAATGGCAAAAAACATTGCTCATATTTTCCTTGCAGGAAAATACTCGGATAACTCCAATCTTTTGTTATATTTACAGTCAAACACCTAAAATCGCAACGATTTATTAGCGTAAACGTTAGCAAAAATTATGAAAAAAAAACTGTTTTTCTTTTTATTAATCTTAAATTTAAGTTTGTTTAGTCAAACTCAAAAAGCTGATTTAATTTTTATTGATGGAGATACAATTCAAGGGTTAGGTTTAATTACAAAAAATAATAAAATTAAATTTAAACTATCTTATGTAGACAAAGCTGAAAAATGGGATTTTAGAATAATTAAAGGTATAACTTTTTATGGTTTTAAAGAAGTTAGAGAATTTGAATATATTAAAGTAAATAAAAAGCAAAAGCCTCTTTTATTAGAAGTTAAATATAGAGGGAAAGTAAATATTTATGAAGATCAATTCTATACTTATGATAATATGTTTGGGAATGATAATTTCATGAAAACTTTACGTGAAAATAAAACGACTTATTTAAAACGAGATAATGAAGAATTAGCTAGAAGCTTTTTGGGTTTCAATTTTCGAAAAAATGCAAAAGAATACTTCAAAGATTGTCCCGAAGTTGTTGATATTTTTAATACTAAAGAATATAAAAAATATACTATAGAAGAAATTGCGTTAGAATACAATATTTTTTGCTCTGAATAAAATAACTTTTGCTAACAATATATAACCACAATTACGGCGGATTCGACTTCGTCCGAATCCACTCGGTAATTACTAACGCTAGTTATTAAACAAAATACGTAACTTTAATCCCGTAACAACAGTTATACAAATACGTTAGCCACAATATGAAAAAAATACTCAAATGATAAAAAACATGACATATAAATTAGACATTCTTCTAATATTTTTCTTTTTATCTTCTTGTGTTTCTAATAGTCAATATTCAAAAGAAGAGATAAA
>NZ_JBHTJR010000005.1:0-3854 GCF_042676005.1 Tenacibaculum geojense
TTAAGCTAGTATATAACTAAAAACTTTTGGCTAAATTAGCCCGATAACTGACGGGTTATACTAAGCCGTTGGCGGTAATTAAAAACTGAATAGAATAGATAATGAAATTTAAGAAGTTAAAACTTTACACTAATAAATTAGAATCAGAATTAGAGTTTTACTCAAAGACTTTAGGGTTTGAAGTTTTAGAACAAAATGCTAATTGTTTTTCTGTAAAAATTGGTTGGAGTGAATTATCATTTGAAAAAACAGAAAGAGAACATAAATATCATTATTGTTTTTTAATCCCTTCAAATAAATTGAACCAAGCCTTAAAGTGGATGGAAAAAAGAACTGAGATAATTCAAATTGAAAATAATAGAAAGGTTCAAAATTTTGAATCTTGGAATGCTGACTCTTTTTACTTTTATGATGCAAGTGGAAATATAGCGGAATTTATTGTGCGATACGATTTGAAAAATGATGATTCTGATGAGTTTGATATTTCTAAAGTTTTAGGAGTAAATGAAATGGGAATGCCAACTGTCAATGTTAAAAAGACAAATGACCAACTTCAAACTGAATTACAAACAGAATACTGGAAAGGAGATATTGAACGATTTGGAACAAATGGTTCACAAGAAGGAATTTTTCTTTTGCCAAACTATAATTTAAAAGACATTTGGTTTCCAACATCAATAAAAATAAAACCTGAACCATTTGAAGCAGTTATTGAAAATAAGGAAAGAGAATATTATATAGAGTATAAAAATGAAAAAATAAAAACTACCGCCAACAATGGCTATAATTAATGCGGTTTTGGTATTTAATCCAAAGTTTAGTGTATTTTTATAAAGTCGTCAAATCATTTTGATTTGACTTTTGAACAGAAAAAAATAAAAGTAAACAAAATGCTTCGTCTTAGTGCTAAATCGGAAAGCCACCACTTCCCTATTCCCGCACTAATCATAGCCGAAGCCATTGGGCACAATACCCAAAAACAGCTCTGCGAAAGAATTTAAATTTCGTAAATTTGTTAAAATTTAAGAACTAATTGAAACTATATAAATTGAATAAAAAAGAACTTGTAGATTACTGTAAATCTTTAGGAATTGAGACAAAAGGAAAAACCAGAAACACTTTAATGGAGGATGCAGAAACATACGGCAATCAACAAATCCTGCAAGCGAAAAAGGACGGGACAGACTATGAGTTATTATATTCAAAAATTGAAGAGCTTTCCAATAGATATGCTGAAACTCTGAATGGAAAGATAGAGGATAGAAAAGAAGAAATGCTCGAAGATGATAATTCACATTATCTAATTTATAGAGTTTTGGGAATTTCTAATGAAAGAGGTCAATTAATTGATGTTTATCAAAACACGGGACGATTTCTCTACAAATATGCAGGCTCTTTTTTAGAGGAAGCAACTGTTCTATGTTTCAAGTTTAACAATTTAAAAGGAAAGAGAACGCTTGTAGATAATACAGTAGGCTCTAAACCTAAAACCTTTGAAATTGACTTTTTAGATGACAATAATGCTATTGAAATCAAATGGCGAGATGCAACTACAGATGGAGACCATATAACAAAGGAGCATACAAGAGTTGAGTGTATAACTAGTTACGGTTATAAACCAATTCGAGTTATGTTTTATTATCCTCAAAGGAAACAAGCAATTAAAATTCAAAAAATACTCGCTACTTACTATAAAGGTGTAAAAGGAGAATATTATGGAGGAGATGAAGCTTGGAATTTTGTCAAAAAATATACTGGATACGACTTATTAGAAATCCTAACTTCTATCGCAGATAAAAAAACTAGTGCTGATGGAAGTAAATAAAATATATCAAGGTAATTGTATTAATAAATTGACAGAATTAGAATCTAACTCTGTTGATTTAGTATATTTTGACCCACCGTTTTTTACTCAAAAAAAACATTCATTAGTTACTAGAGATGAATCAAAAAAATATGAATTCAGTGATAGTTGGGATTCATTAGATGACTATCTCGATTTAATTGAGGCTTGTTTAAAGGAATGTAAAAGAATTTTAAAAGAAACTGGTAGTGTTTTTCTTCATTGTGACAAAGTTGCTTCTCATTATATCAGAGTAACTCTTGACAAAGTTTTTGGTATGAAAAACTTCCAAAGTGAAATTATTTGGAGTTATAAAAGATGGTCTAATTCTAAGAAAGGGCTTTTAAACTCGCATCAAAATATATACTTCTATTCAAAAAGTAAGCATTTTAAATTCAATCAATATTATACTAATTACGCAGCTACAACAAATATTGACCAAATATTACAAGACAGAAAAAAAAATGCAAATGGTAAGTCAATTTACAAAACAGATGAAGATGGCAACATTGTTTTAGGAAAAGAAAAAAAAGGCGTTCCGTTATCAGATACTTGGGAAATTCCTTATTTAAACCCTAAAGCAAAAGAAAGAGTTGGTTATCCGACACAAAAACCTGTTTTACTCTTAAAAGAAATAATTAAAATAGTAACAGACAGAGGAGATTTAGTTGTTGACCCTTTTTGTGGAAGTGGTACAACCTGTGTTGCTGCTAAATCTATGGATAGAGATTTCATCGGAATTGATGCATCTCAAGATGCAGTTGAACTTGCGAACAGACGATTGGAAGAAATGATAATCACAGATTCTGCATTATTAAACAAAGGCTATAACAGCTATCTTGAAAAATCAGAATATGAGATGGCAATTTTAAAAAGTATTGATGCTTTACCAGTTCAAAGAAACTCTGGAATTGATGGATTTTTAAGAAAGCATTTTAACGAGAAACCAGTACCTGTTAAAATTCAAGGAAAAAGAGAAACTCTTAATGATGCCATTGAAAAACTTGAAAAATCTTGTCAAGGAAAAGAATTTGGGCTAAAAATTGTAATCCAAACTCGAAAAGAATCAAGAGGTAATCGACTTTTTGAATTGGAATCTGATATAGAAATTATCCAATCACAGGAATTGATAATTGAGAAGTTGAAAGAAAAAAGTACTGTGCCCAACAATGTATAAAAATAATAGCGGTTTTAGTGCTTAAACCAAAATCAGTAAACCTAAATAAGGTCTGTGCTTAACCGAAAAGTTAGTGCTTGAAAATCCGCTACTATTCTTATACGAGACCGTTAGCAACAAGTATCCCAAAAAAATCATTCTCTTGAAGACAATAAAGAAAAAAGAAAATATAAGAGAACAAATTTTATTGAAAATTAAACATTACGAAAATTCAAGAGGGATAACATTATTTGATAAGTCTGATAATTTAGCCGAAAAGAATTTAAATCTTGAAAATAATGAATTAGAAGTGGTTTTAATTAAATTCAATAAGAAAGAAAAGATTTTATTGACAACTAAAAACATCTATTATTTTGACAAAAATAATTTTAGAAAAATAGCTGGAGAAAATATTGACCGATTTGATTATTTAGAATTTATTAACGGAGAAAAGATTATGGAAGAAAAGTCAAGAATTAAAATCTTTTTCTTGCGAATGAAAATGAGATTTAGAATTGGCACATACAGAATTGTTGAAAAAAATGACTCTTTTATTGAGTTGAAAATATGGAAAACAAATTATGCTGACTGTTTAAATAATGGAATAAAAAGATTAAAATTTATCGGAACTAAATATGAAGCAATATAAACCTGTTGCTAACAATAGCTAAAAAACATTACTTGCGGATTTTCCCACTTGGGAAAATCACGCTGACGAACAAATGTTCGTCATATTTTTATTAAGTTTACGCTAAAACCAACGTAACGATTTCTTAGCTGAAGCCGTTAGCTTTAACTGTTCCTGAAAATGAAAATCATAACTGAAAGAATAAATAACGAACCTAATCATTCCAT
>NZ_JBHTJR010000006.1:0-815 GCF_042676005.1 Tenacibaculum geojense
AAGGAAAATTCCTATTCAGCACGAGTTGATTGAATTAGAATTAGCGGAAATCCTAACCGAAACTGAATTTGAAAAAATAAAAGCCAGCAGGTAACAATGTATAACCGCAATTACGGCGGATTCGACTACGTCCGAATCCACTCAGAATTGCTTAAGCTAGTATATAAATAAAAACTTTTGGCTAAATTAGCCCGATAACTGACGGGTTATACGAAGCCGTTGTGTACAATATGAAAAAAACAATTCTGATTCTGATATTAAATCTAATTTTATACTCTTGTTCTTCGACTTTAGCTCATATAAAAAATAAGGATGAAGTTGCTGAATTATTAACTGGAGACTGGAAATTAAAAAACTCTGAATCCAAAACAATTTATTCATTCAGTTTTGAAAATTTGAAGGGATTCTATGAGGAATCGGAGCCAAATGATGACGGAGAATACATGATAGTGTATGACAGCCCAATAATTGAAATAATTAAAAAAGGAAAGAAGTTTAATTTGAAATTTACTGATTTATTAGAGAGTTGGAATTCACAAATCATGCACTTAGATAAAGAAAATTTGATATTAAAAACAAGCGGAAAAGAAACAGAATATTATAAAATTGAATAAAATACTGTACACAACAATGTATAACCTCAATTACGGCGGATTCGACTACGTCCGAATCCACTCGGAATTGCTAACGCTAGTGAACAAAAGAAAATAATAACTAATTTAACCCGTAACTGACAGTTTATACGAAACCGTTGTAGGCAATATTGACCTTACATTGAAAATTATTAATTAAATTTAAACAACGGTAAAAACTAT
>NZ_JBHTJR010000007.1:0-11246 GCF_042676005.1 Tenacibaculum geojense
TTTTTTGTATATTACAGCACACAACAAAACCTAAGCACCATTAAAACGGATGCTTAGCAAAATCGTTGGCTACAATTTGGAAATGATTCGGATTTGGTGTATATTTACATCAAACAAATGATTATGTCAAGACAAAGTATATCATTTACAAAACCGAACGATGAATGGCTAAAAGCCCAAGTGGACAATAAAGAATATTCAAGCAAAAGTGAATTAGTTAACGATTTGATTAGACAAGCTCGAAAACAGCAAGTTCAAATTGACTGGATTCGAGCTAAAATTGAAAAAGCTGAAAATAGTGGATTTACAAATGACAGTAAAGAAAGTATTTTAGCTCAGTCAAAGTCTTTGCTTAATGGCTAAATACAAATTGACAAATGAAGCGAAAAATGACTTGATTCGGATTCACCATTACGGAGTTAAAAAATTCGGAATGACCCAAGCGGACAAATATTTTGAGTCTTTTTTTGAATATTTTGACATTATCGCTGAACGTCCTTTTTCCTTTGAATCTGTTGACTATATAAAAAAAGGATACCGACGTTGCGTGTGTGGAGTTGATAGTATTTTCTATAAAGTCAATGAAAATATTGTTGAAATAGTGACAATAGTTGGAAGACAAGATTTGAATGAAAAATTATAATGGAATTAAAAAACTGTAGCCAACAATGTATAACCGCAATTACGGCTGATTCGACTACGTCCGAATCCACTCGGAATTGCTTAAGCTAGTAAATAACTAAAAACTTTTGGCTAAATTAGCCCGATAACTGACGGGTTATACGAAGCCGTTGTAAAACATTACTAAATGACTCTAAACATAATAGAACATAATTATATTTTTAGACATAGATATTTCACCATATATAAACTTATCGGAATCTTCTATTTTTATTTTTTACTTAGTTATACTTCAGGGAATTCAGACAACTCCTTTTTAGAGTATAAAAGTTTAATTAAGACTTTCTCTTTAATTTTTATGTTTACGACTTTTATCCTGATTCTGATTAATAACTTTATCTACTACAAAGGAGGTCATATAAAAATAGATTTTGAATTAATTACTATAACCAAAAACGACTGGACAAAAACAATTGATTTGAATAAAATAAAATCAATAAGAGTGGAAAAAAATCGTGGAAAAGAATATACTTTTTACTTTGACAATTTAAGCTTAAATATAGAGCTTAGTGAGTTAGAGCTAAAAAGTTTAAAAAACTTAAAAACTATAGCGCCTTTTGATTTCGGCAAACCAGATTTAATTGAAAGAATTAAATATCATTTTAAAACATTTGCTACTAAGAATAAATCTTTTATGGATGAGCCTTATAGAAAATAAAACGTTTTACAACAAGGTGTATAATTAATTGCGGCTGAATTTCCTCGCCGGAAATTCAATCTTATTAATTATCTTTCCGTAACATCGGATAATGACTCACGTCCTTTTCCCGCAAAAAATCATACACAAAACCGTTAGGTGTAAGTAAATTTTGAACCCAAGAAATTAATAAAAATGAAAAACATGAAAAAAAACCTAATAATTCTATCATTAATATTTTTCTCTTGTACAGAAAATGAAGAAACTCCAAATTCAGATACTAATGAAAATCAGTTTTATGTTGAATATACAGTAGATAATGAAACGTACATAATGAATGAATTTACTTTTACCAATTCCAGTCAAGATACAGGATTTGTTTACAAAGTAAACGGAAAAGATTCTGAAGACAATAATTTAGATTTAGAAATTGGAAACATAGATATTGGAAATAAAAACTTCAATCCTGTTGAAGGGACTAATGAGAACGAAGTAGATATAGAAGTTTCATTTGAAAATAGAGAATGGAGTGGAAAAATAAATCAAGGCATACTTAAAATACTAAAATCAGAAAATATTTTTGAAGCTACGTTTAGTGGTACATTTGGAAGTGATAATATGGAGAAAAATATTGAGGGAAAAATCCGTATTCAAAAATAATTAAGAATAAATTCAACTAGAAAATACCTACACCT
Organism: Tenacibaculum geojense; assembly: GCF_042676005.1. Lineage (NCBI taxonomy): Bacteria > Pseudomonadati > Bacteroidota > Flavobacteriia > Flavobacteriales > Flavobacteriaceae > Tenacibaculum > Tenacibaculum geojense. The sequence continues at coordinate 2,014 of NZ_JBHTJR010000007.1, forward strand.
AACAATGTATAACCGCAATTACGGCGGATTCGACTTCGTCCGAATCCACTCAGAATTGCTTAAGCTAGTTAATTACTAAAAACTTTTGGCTAATTTAGTCCGATAACTGACGGGTTATACGAAGCCGTTACCCAACATTTGAGAAATGACTTCTGGAATTGAAATAACATACACTGAATTAAAATTTACAGAATTCCCTTCAAAAGAAACTGGAATAGCAAAATACTGCAAGTCATTTAGACTAAAACTGAATGAAATAAAGCTAATCGGAATTAGTCCAAGACTTGTTTTGGATAATGAATGTATTTTCATTCTTGTAATTGACAAATCGGAAAAAATTCATCTGATATGTGACCACGTAATGGGAACAAAAGGACTGGAAAGTTTTGAAAAGTATTTTGGATTGGAATCCATCCAAGAGGAATGGAGTAAATTGGAATACGACGACCATTATGGGAAAATTGACAAAGTAATTTACCCGAAAGAAAAATATTGGAATGACTTATTTGACAAGGATTGGAAGTTAAAAATTAGAACTCTATACAGTTGGATTAAACCAAAGTCGTTCTATGGAAATCTGAATAAAAAAACGTTGGGTAACAATGTATAACCGCAATTACGGCGGATTCGACTTCGTCCGAATCCACTCAGAATTGCTTAAACTAGTAAATAACTAAAAACTTTTGGCTAATTTAGCCCGATAACTGACGGGTTATACGAAGCCGTTGTAGGTAATTAACCAAACAATTCAAACCGAATTACAACCTTAATGAAAAAGATATTAAAATACATTAAACTTCTGATTTTACTCATTCTGATAAATCAAACAATCATACTGATTTCAAATGATTCTATTCGGAAAGGATGGTGGAAAAGCAACAGCGTTAATAGATTTAATGATCATGATTTTTTAGAGCTTGACTCAAATCTAAACTGGAATATCATAACGGAAAAAGGAAAGAAAAGCGGAATTGTACATCTATATGTCGGAGAAAAACTATTGATTTCAAATCTGACTTTGACTGAGTGGTATTTTTATGAAAACAAAGGATAGAAAACTACCTACAACAAGGTGTATAATTAATTGCGGCTGAATTTCCTCACCGGAAATTCAATCTTATTATTTATCTTTCCGATAAAACGGAAAACGACTCGCGTCCTTTTCTCGCAAAAAATCATACACAAATACGTTGTAGGTAATTTGACCGAAATATGAAAATACCGTTTTACATACTAATTTTAGTTTTCTTTTTCAGTTGTAAATCGACTAAAATAGTTTCGGAATCAGAATCGATTTCTAAAAAAACCGAAATGGAATTTTATGAAAACGGACTTTTAAGAAGCATCGGACAAATTGACTCGGACTATTTATCAAAAGCAGCTCGAATTGGATTATGGAGTGAATTTTATGAGAATGGGAAACTGAAAGAAACTGGAGAATATAAAACTGACTCATATGTGAATTGCTGTATTGTTGGACCTTGTGACATAATTTATAGTTACAAAATTGGAGAGTGGAATTATTATCACGAAAATGGACAATTAAAAGCAAAAGGAATTTATAGAATTGACAAAAAACACATTGAAACGACCTGCGAAGGTGGAGATGAAATTAACATTGGATTTCTAAATGATAATTGGAAATTCTACAACAAAAACGGAACTGAAATAAAGCCGACTGAAGAGCAAATAAAAGAATTTCAGGAAAGTGGAATTGTGGACGAATTTGATGTAATGGGAAAATGAAAAAACTACCTACAACAATGTATAACCGCAATTACGGCGGATTCGACTACGTCCGAATCCACTCAGAATTGCTTAAACTAGTAAATAACTATAAATTTTTGGCTAAATTAGTCCGATAACTGACGGGTTATACGAAGCCGTTGTAATACATAATCGAAATAAGTCCATAAGTAAATCAGACTATGATAAATCAAAATTACCTTTACATAAAATTATATGTTAATAGAATTGAAATTCATGATTTGAATTCTAAAAGGGTAGAGTATTTAGAAGGGGCTTTTTCAGATTCAAGAATAGTGTTTGCCGACTTTATGAAAGCTGAAAAACTAATTAAAGAAGGAATATTAAAATTATACCCAAAAAAGAACTGGTTTACTAGTTTTAATGTTTTAATACAACAAATGGAGAGAATAGAAGGCGGTGTTTCAGAAGTTGAGAAAAGAGCTATTATTGATTCCTCTAGGCATGGAGCTGATGCAAAGCATATGGAATTTATAGAATCTGACGAAGATTTAAGTTATTCAAAGGTTCTTGAAATACTAACTAAGAAATAAACGTATTACAACACCACCTAAACTGCATTAAAACGCAGCTTAGCCAAACCGTTGTAGTGCATTTGAGAAAACCCTAAATGAAAAAGAAAACTATTCTTTCAAAGAAAATTATTAGAGAATTAAAAAACTCTGATTTCAGTTTAAACCTAGAACATTTGAATCGTAAAAAATATTTCAATTATAAAGTTGAGGAATGGTATGGAGAAGAGTTTTTAATTAAAGGAGAATTAAAAAAGAGAATAATTGAAACATTAATCAGAACATATTTAGATTGGAAAACAGAACTTGATAAATTAAATAAAGAATATTATTTAGCAATTTGGTTTTACAATCCTAGAATGTTGAAATCGGAAGTGGTTTGCGCAATTGATGAAAAAATTCACTATTATGAAAATGATGCTTTTTTGAGCGCAAAGAAAAAAAGTAAATTAGAAGTTAATCAGTTTGGGAAACTATCGACTGAATTAGAGAAATTCAACTGGGACAAAAGAGTTGATATGGATTCAATCCATCAATGGGAACTGGATTTACCTAAGCAAAATTACGAATCGGAAAAGCAATACAATAAAGAACAAAAGTTCTATAAAAAAATGATTGACTTAAATTTTCACGCAGTGGAAAAAGATAATGAGAAAATCTATTTCTATCCGAAAGGAGATATATGGATTGGCAAACTAAAATAAAACGCAGTACAACAATGTATAACCGCAATTACGGCGGATTCGACTACGTCCGAATCCACTCGGAATTGCTAACGCTAGTGAATAACTAAAAACTTTTGGCTAATTTAGCCATATAACTGACGGGTTATACGAAGCCGTTGTACACAAGCTACAAAATGAAACGCAAACTGACTTTAATACTCTTGTCTTTGACTTTTACAAGTTGTTTTTTCAGCAATTATGAAAGTGAATTGATTAAATCACCGACTGGAAATTTTGAAATTAAAGCGACTGTAAATCGGACTGACAAAAATGCGGAGGATTTCGCTTACGTTATTATTCATTTATACGGTAAGGAAAATAACAAGTTGACTGAATTGAATACTGGAGCTGGAGATGGAAATAAATGGACAATTGGTTGGACTGAAGTCGGAGATACAATCGTACTTCAAAGTAGTGATATCGGAAACAAAGCGTGGATTTTGAATCAAGATAAACCGAATCAAATAAAAATGACGGACGAATTAAATGAACGTGCTGAATTTTTATACTCGGAAAAATATAAATAAAAGCCAGTGTACAACAACGGCTATAGTTCATTGCGGCGGAATTTCCTCTCGGAAATTCCTGTGTATTTGCTAACTTTGGTTTACGGCGGAATAGTTCTACCGAACCATTCCGCAACGAAACCATAGCCAAAACCGTTGTAAAACATTAAAAACAGAACCTATGAAAAAATACACTTTAAGTTTAGTAATTTTATTTTTAGTAATTAGTTGTTCTTTAGAATCAAAATTCAGCTTACCGAATGATGAAAATATCAATCCTGAATTAATTGGAGAATGGTATAATGAAAAAGGTAATAACGAAAAACTTACTATCATAAAACACGGAGAAAAAACTTATAAATTATTACTTAAGGACAAGAAAAAAACTGATGAAATAATTTCGTTCTCAAAGACAATAAAAGGTTTTGAAATTATGAATCTAAAAACAGAATACAAAAACAAAATCACAAATGTTTTTTATGGTTTTAAAGTTGAGGGTAACACTCTTGTTTTTTCAGAAGTGAATAAGAAATTGAGAAGTAAAGAATTTGAATCTCAAAATGAACTTTTAGAATTTTTTAAAGAGAATATAAATCGAGAGGATTTCTTTATAAATAAAACCAAGTTAATCCGAAAATAAAAACGTTTTACAACAATGTATAACCGCAATTACGGCGGATTCGACTACGTCCGAATCCACTCGGAATTGCTTAAGCTAGTGAATAACTATAAACTTTTGGCTAAATTAGCCCGATAACTGACGGGTTATTCGAAACCGTTGCCAGCAATATAACTAAACCAGAAAATATAACTATAAATGAAAATATATATCCTACCTATTTTTATCCTAACTACTTTATCTCTGAGCGCACAAAATCTGTTCCCTGTAAAACTTGACAAATGTAAAACTGAAAGATTTTGTCTTGACTGTGGAGATACAAAAGCGGGTTATGTAGAACAGGAATTTTCAAAACTTCAGGAAAAATTGAACGATGAACTTAATTTAAATGGTATTAAAGGTGCTGTTATGTTTCAAGTTCTTGTCAATTCAAATGGACGTGCTTGTGTTTTAAGTCATACAGATCAATCAAAAAATTTCATAACACAGAAAATAGTTAAAGAGCTAAATCGATTCAAAAGTTGGAAACCTGCAGTAACAAATGGTAAAACAGAAGAAAAATCTTCAATCAATATTGTTTTCAAAGTAGATAGCAATAAAATCTCAGGACAAATAGAGAGAGTAGACAAAGAGGCTTTCAAAAAATCCTTTGATAAACCAAATAGTCCTGAAATTTATAATGACACCTATGTTTACAAAAACGAAAATTTAGACAATTATAAAATAACTGTTTGGAACTCGAAGAATTCAAATTTACCTAATAATTGGAATGACCATATTTCGATTGATAAAGATGGTTTAATATGGCTTACAGTTAGCCAAGGTTTAGTAACTTTTAACGGAAAAGAATTCAAAAATGCCGAACAAAATATTTCTAAAAAAGGTAAATACTTCGGCTATTACGAATTAGCGACAGATAACAATAATGTCAAATGGATTTATGCCAAAAAAAATATATACAGTTTTGACAATGATAAATGGGTAAAATATGACTCAACACAAATTGGAATTAATTCTGCATATAATATTGTGAACAACTCAAAAACAGGTGAACTCTTTTTCTGTTCAAAAAATGGAATAACAATACTTAAAGATGATAAATGGTCAAAAATTGATAAGAACTTATACAAAGACTTACCTGGCAACAGAGTTTCATTTGCTAAAAGAGATTCCAAAAACAGAATTTGGATTGGAACTTATGATGGTTCAGCAATGATTGATGAAAATAATCAAGTTACAAATTTTGAAAAATCGTCTACGGTTTTAAAAGGTAAGTGTATTACATCAATGGATGAAGATGAAAATGGCAACCTATATTTTACCTTATATGAATTCGATAGAAAAAACAAAAAGCAAGTCAATAATGATGAGGGAATAGCAATTCGGGAGGTAAATGGTAATTTCAAACAATTTACAACTCAAAACTCAGGTATGCCTTTTAATCATACAACTTGCGTGCTATATGACAAAATCGAAAAAGTGCTTTGGATTTCAACGGACAGAGCTGGATTGGTCAGGTATGATTTAAATGGTAGTTGGGAAAATTATCATACTGAAAATTCTGATATTCCGACTTCTTACATCTCGACTATGACATTTGATATTAAAGGGAATTTATTTTTAGCAACTAGACAAGGATTAGTGAAAATTGAAAGAAAATAAATACTGCTGGCAACACGGTGTATAAAACATAGCTAATAAGTGCTAAACCGAATGTTTATGTACATTTAGAAGGACCACCAAATTTTTAATTTGGCTTTTAAAAAGAGAAAAATTAAAAACAAAATATAAAAATTCGGCTCTGTGTTAACCCGAAAATTAGTGTTTTTTTGCACGCTACATTTCATACACAAACCGTTGGCAATAATTTGAAATTCATAAAGTAAATTCACAATGAAGAATGAAAATGATTTATTTAGTAAGAGTAATTTGCAAAAACTTGCAGAGGAATTGCCTTATATTAAATTTCCTGATTTTAAAATTAAAACTATAGATGGAGTTGCCAACATTGCTAAAATTTTATCTAACCAGCATATAACTCTTCCTAATATCGGTTCTCAACTTGCTGAACAAATAAAAAACAGTAGCTTACAAACGATAAGTCCAACTCTTTCATCTTCTTCATTTATCAATCTTAATCAGTCATTAAAAAATATATCTAAAATAAGCGAACCTCTCTCTAAACAACTGGCTGAAATTGGTAAAAATCAATTGATCCTTTCTAACAATTTGGCTCACATTGCAAAATCAATCGACAAATCACATCTGACTAAATTTAATGGAATAAGCGTTGCACTTGAGGGAATTTCAAATGATTATTTGAAGAATATAACGAAAACAAGAGATTGGAACGATTTACTTGTTGCTGAAAATGTTTCGGAAGTCATATCATCTACAACAACTGATTTTATTAAAAACGACGATGACGGAATTACTAAAGAAGATTTAGAGAAATTAAAAAAATTAATAGTTGCTGAATTGTCATCATTACTTGAAAAAAGCACGTCACAAAAAGCAATTGATTTTATCTTCAAAGTAATGATTGTAACAACATTCTTGATGAATTTATATCGTTTTAACCAAGATAATGGAATAGTTGAATTAGAAACTAAAGACTTACTTCCTGACAACATAAAGGAAATTGAAAAATCAGATATTGATATCAAAAAAAGTTTTGAAACGATAATAAGTCAATTGAACAGTCAGAGAATTGCTAAAACGGATGTTCATTTACGATATTCAAACAAGATAAGAACAAATATTATTGGGATAGTTAAAAAAGGGCAAATCGTTTCAGTTATTGAAATTAGACACAAATATTTGCTAATTAGTTACATCGACAATGTAACTGGAGAACCAAAATCTGGATTTGTTGTAAAAAAATATTTCAAAAAGATAAAATAAAAACTATTGCCAACAATGTGTATAATTCATTGCTAGTTAGAGCCTACTTAAGAAAGTCCTCGCGGACTTTCTATTCGTGATTTATTTGCTAACTTTAGTGCTTAAACACGCAACGAGACCATACACAAAACCGTTGTGAGCAATAGTTTCAGTCTTTTGGTTTTCTGAGTATTTATATGGGATATAAAAGTTTAAGGACTTTAAGCTCTGATTTATCAGTAAACGGATTGAAATGATAATTTCAGTGCGGCAATGTTTGCGATGAGATCGTGTGAGAATTCATTCTCAAATACGAAAGCATTCGTAAAAACATTGATTAATTTACTGTTTAATTTTGACAAAGTCAAGTCAAAATTAACTGAAAATTTGATTTAAAAATCTGATCTTAAAAACAATAGCTAATCAACCCATTATTTTAATAACAAGTTTTATACCTTCTGTTATATAAAAATCATTATTAAAATAAATATAAATACTCTGAACTGCTTTATGTAGCGACTTTACTACTGTTTCTGTAAATAATAAAAAGTTCCTTTAGCTATAGGCACTTTTTTGTATATTACAGCACACAACAAAACCTGAGAACCATTAAAACGGATGCTTAGCAAAATCGTTGTATGTAATTCGAAAATAAAAAAACACTTTTAATCTTAAACTTTTTCAATATAACTGAAACACCTAAAGCAGAATTTAAGAAATGAATAATGATATTGTTTTACTATCAAATAATTTTTTAACATCAAATGAAAAGAATCTACAATTAGACTTTTTCAGAGATAATGGTCAAGTTCTTTTACAAGTATACAAGCAATATGATGTAAACAACTGGGATTTAGAATTCTATTCTACCGATATTAATTCAATTGTCATAGAAATACATTTTCATAAAGACAAAACTAATAACGAACTCAATTTTATGAGATTTAAAAAATCTGAATTATCAAAAAAATTTATCGAATTAGAAAAAAATTCATATTTCTACAGATTAGAAAGTAAAACTTCAAAAAATGAATTTATAGAATTTATATTTAACACTATAAATATAGTTTATGAAATAAAAAACAAAAAATTTGATTTTACTCTTAACGCCTACTAAAAACTACATACAACAATGTATAACCGCAATTACGGCGGATTCGACTGCGTCCGAATCCACTCAGAATTGCTTAAGCTAGTAAATAACTAAAAACTTTTGGCTAATTTAGCCCGATAACTGACGGGTTATACGAAGCCGTTGTAACACATTTGAAAAAACTCAAGCACCCATATCAAATACCCAGTTCTGAAAAAAGAACTGATATCAGAATTCTACCGTTTGAAGAGAATGCAGTTAGATATGAATACTGTTTCATTATAATGAACCCTTTTTATAAGAAAAGACAACCAATAAAAGATTTTGATAAGAATAAAACTGAATGGATTGAAGGCGACAAACTTTCAATCAATAAGAAATATGAAAAGTTTACTTGGACAGAATTAATAAATGAAACTGGAATAACAGATATCAAAGAGTTAATTCATTGTCTTTATGTAAGCCATCATAATTACATTTCTAAATACCAAAAAATCAAAACTAAAGTTTGGGAATCATTTCAGAAAGCAGTTGACAAAAACCAACTTATTCCTAATTCAGATAGTCATTTATCAATACTTTTAATTGACCCTATTTTGAATGCTCTAAAGAAATTAAATTACGAAAATATCAAACTCTATGATGTTTTTCAAAATGACATTTTAAATACTACTATCAACGAATTATTAAATAAAAACAGTGAATTCCCAAGCGAATTTCGACTTTTAACTGAAGACAAAAAATTATTATTTTTTCAAGAATATGAACATTACCAGACCTTTATCTATTCAACTGATTTAAAACTTTTAAATTCATTCTTAGACTTGACCCAACTTGAAGGCTTTTTTGCGACTGATAAAACAACTTTATTATGGAATGAAATTGAATATAAAGATGAAGCTATAACTAGAATTGAACCGTGGTAAAACGTGTTACAACAATAGCTAAAAAACATTGCTAACGGATTTTTCCTATGGAAAAATCACGCATCGAACAAATGTTCGACGCAATATTTATTAACTTTACGCTAAACCAACGCAACGATTCATTAGCTGAGACCGTTGTACACAATACCCAAAAAATGCCTAGAATCGAACTTCAAACTGAAATAAAAGCCGATAGAAATAT
>NZ_JBHTJR010000008.1:0-4918 GCF_042676005.1 Tenacibaculum geojense
TAAGGCTAGTGTTTAATCCCAAAATAATCGCTAATTTAACCCGTAAATGACGGTTATACGAAACCGTTGTGTGTAGTTATTTTATCCATCCGCTTTGTTGAAACGAACGATATATTTGGTTAATATTTTTATTTTTTAAAACGTCTTTTATCTGTTCCGTAACTCCAAAAATGCAACCTTGACAAGTATTAAGTCGTATTTCAGATTCACTTAATTCTGCTATTCTTTCAAATTCCGAATTCGCAATTTTAATTCCTTTTTTCTTTAGAAATTCAAGTCCGATGTAACCATAAGTAGCGATTTCGGGATTTATAGATTTTAACCAAAGTGCTAATTGGTTGTAATTATTTGCATTTACTAAGTCAAGCATTCTTTGACATTTGTCTGGTGGTGTTCCTGCGATTCCGCAAAATGTACCATAAGTGTAAACATCAAAATTAGTGTTCTCCAATTCCGAGTTTTCTGTTCTTTCAATTAGTGTTTTTTGTTCGTTATTATCCGTTAGTTTTAAATAAACTAATTCATTATCTGATTTAATTATATTGAGACTGTAAGAACTACCTACAAGCCATAATTCAGAGCTTTCTTGGATTAAGTTGTTCTCAATATTTCTATTAAAGCTTGTCCGTTTTTCAAGTCCATAAGGTTCTTTTTCGGTAATTTTTTCTTTATTCCAGAGGCTGTCCAATTTTTGAAAGTTGAAATTATCCGATTTAAGAATTGCTATCAAACTGTTTAATTTCTCTTTTACAGGCTCATTGTTAAACTTAAAGTTAGTTTTTGACGAAATTCCAAAATCGTCATCATTGTTTATTTCTATTTTGAATATTTTCTCTTCTGTATCATAGCCTTTTTCATTTGGGTCTTTTTTGATATAGTAAGAAATTCCATTTTGAGTGTTCCAAGCATAAGTTTTCGAAGTGAAACAACCTTTGTCATTGTATGTATTCCAAACATCTTTCATTGTACTTTCATTTAGTACAATTCCGTTTTTTGTTTTAGCCTTAAATGGTGATTGAACCGAAATTGACCTTACAATTTTGTTTTTGTCATAAGGGGCAATTTGAAAAGTCAGACCGATTTTGTCATAACGATAATTTGTAATTAAGGTCTTTTCGGATATAGTATAATCAGTTCCATAAATTTCGATTACATCCAAAATTGTTGAAGAGTCAATCAAAATAGATATTCCTTCAATTCCTTTATTCGGAATAAGCACATTTGTTTGTCCAAATAATGGATTGAAACAAAATATAAATAGAATGATATTTATTGTTCTGAATGTCATTTTCATAATTACACACAACGGCTTCGGCTATGGTTAGTGCGGGAATAGGGAAGCGGAAGCTTTCCGATTTAGCACTAAGACGAAGCATTTTGTTTGCTTTTATTTTTCTTATTCAAAAGTCAAATCAAAATGATTTGACGACCTTATAAAAATACACTAAACTTTTGATTAAACACCAAAACCCGTATTAATTATAGCCTATGTTAGCATTAGTTGTTTGATGCGTTATCAAAGTAATCCAAATATTCTACTTTATATTTGGAATCTACATATTTTAGTATTTGTTCAATTCTACTATTGTATTCAGTGATACGCTTTTCTAATACCTCTCTGTAAAAGTCTAAATTTTCAGGATTTTTTTCTTCGAGAATATTTTGAACTTTTAGGATGTTTTTAATCTTATAGTATTTTATAAACTCAATTTTAATTTGATTTTCATTACAATAGCTTTCGAACAATTTAAATTGCTCAAGATTCCCAACTAAACCACAATAAACATTTAGTTCTTTTTCAACACATAAACTACTAAAAAAAGGAACCCATAATTCATTTGGCATTAATTTTCCGTTGTCAATATAATAATTGAACTTTTTAGAAAATTCAGATTCAATTGATAGGACTTCTTTTCTAAGGCGATTTCCAGTTATTATGTTAATATCATTTTTGTCTTTAAGAGTTTCTTCAATTGAAGGGAAATATTTAAATAAATCATACTTATAAATGAAGGCTACTTTCATAATTAATGCTAACGGCTTCGGCTATGATTAGTGCGGGAATAGGGAAGCGGAGGCTTTCCGATTAAGCACTAAGACGAAGCATTTTGTTTGCTTTTATTTTTTCTTATTCAAAAGTCAAATCGAAATGATTTGACGACCTTATAAAAATACACTAAACTTTTGATTAAACACCAAAACCCGTATTAATTATAGCCATTGTTGTAAGCTGGCTTTTTCAAAGATATATTCCTTCAAATTCTGATTCAAAAGGTTTTTTAATTGTTCTTATAGTCATTAATTTCTTTAAATTAAATTTTTTCCATTCAATTGAATCAGACTCATCTTTTGAGAAATTACCTTTAGTTATTTTCATTTTTTTACTCAAGAAGTTAATGCTATAATCAGTCGTTTCTCCTGTCGCTCTGTGCGCTTCATTTGAATCATATCCGATTAAAGCAAATTCATTACCTTGAAATCTAAATTTATATTTGTGATTAGACATAGTCCAAGTTCCAGCGCTATACCAAAATCTAAAATTAATGTTTAAAACTCCTTTTTTAGTAATTGAAATACCTTCGAAAGGTTCATCCATTGTTGGTGAATCTCGAAGAATAATAAAATCTTTAGAGACTAATCTTTTAGTAAATTTTCCTGACTTATCTCCAAAATAAATACCTAGAATTCTTGGGTTTAAGTCAATCGTATTATTTCCAAGTCCATTATTTAATCTGATATTACTTTTGTCTGTATTTTGAATAACAAAGACTAAATCTGAAATTCCATCTTGATTTAAATCACCTGTTTTAGAATCCAATATATTCCAACTGTTCGGAATTATACTTTTAAGCGTATTACCATTTTCTTTTAATATAGAATTGTCTTGACCATAAGAAATTAATGACATTAAAAATGTCAAAATTTGTATTGTATTTTTCATTTTTCAGCTTGCTTACAACGGTTTCGTATAACCGTCAGTTGCGGGTTAAGTTAGTTATAATTTTCTTTTAATCACTAGCGTTAGCAATTCCGAGTGGATTCGGACGTAGTCGAATCCGCCGTAATTGCGGTTATACATTGTTGTAGGTAGTTTTTATTCAATATTTTCTTTTTCAATTATCAGGTCAACAAATTCCGCATCTTTCAATAGTCCGATTATAAAGTCAAAATCTTCTTTTCCAAATACTTTTTCAAGTTTTTCAGTTCCGATAATTTCAATTATACAATCTCCCGGAAACCCAGGTCCTTCCGCTGTTATTGCGTCATTAAAAGCGTCAAGATTCTTTCCGAATAATTTTCCAGATTCAGAGTCAATTTCCGCTACGTATTTATTCCAAAAGTCTTTTTTTGTTTCGCAAAATTCTCCGTTTATGAAAATCTTTCTGCGATGTCGAATTTTTCCGTTTTCATCTTCAATAATACTAACGAAAGTGTCTCTTCCATAAGCCATTTTGTCAAACACTTTTGAATATCCATAATTCAACCATCTTTTGTAAATCAATTTGTCATTGAAATACAAGTAAAGCTCATTATCGTCCTTAATTTCTTTTCGTATTATCACGGTTTCTTAAATTACCTACAACGGTTTTGTATAAGCGTAGCAAGGGATTTGTATGCCATTATTTGATATATAAATTACTTTTACAAATACAAAAATAACCATTGCTTTTAGCCTTTAACCCTTATTATGTTTATACGTTGTTGTAGGCAGTATTATTTAGCATCCAGGACAACTAATTATTTGTTCATCATAATTTGGTTTTTTTGGAATGTCGTCAAATTTCCAACCATTTTTTTCTGTCCAATATTTTTTTCTTTTCTTAATATTTTCAATTCTTCTTTCGGATTCATGTTTCCAAAATGAGTTTGGATAATTTTTTATTAACTTTTTATATCTTTTTATAATAGAGTCTGGATTGCTTTCTTTTTCTTTAAGCACAATATTTTCGTAAATTCTAAAAGGTGTTATATAATAATTATTTATTGAATCAAATTCTGCTATTAATTTTTCATGAGAATCCTTGAATTTATCTATTTTTTCATTAAGTTGAGCTTCATTGCTTTTATTTGTACAACTTGTTATAATTACAAATACAAATATTAAAAAGTTTAATTTTTTCATTAGTTCTGACAATTTGGATTAGATGAATTAAAAGTATTTATTGTAGTGATAATATTCAATCTTTCTTGTTGACTTAAATTAGTCCAAGCAACTGTTGAGTTTGAATATAAACCTGTGGTTGAATCAAAAGTTCCTGAACCCATTAAACCAGTCCATGCTAATGCTTCGTATGTAGCATCTGTCTGATTGGCGTCATATTCCATTAAGGTTTGTTTAATAATATCTCTATAATGTTGTGCCATTGCTTCATGTTGAGCGTCTGAAGGTGTTTGTCCTGCAGGAACATTCCATCTCCACCTTAAATAATAATCATATATCCCTTCAAAGTTATTCCTTAGATTGATTATGAAATTACGCCACTCTTCGTCTGTATATTGTGAATAATTAAGGTTAGGTTGGTTAGCTGCACTTAATAATTTTCTGAAAATTTCCGCATGAATAATCTCATGAATCATTGTTCTAGCAACTGAAAGACTTGGTCTATCTAAATTATTCTCATTGAATGTTATTGTTATTAGATAGTTATTTGGCGGACTAGTTTCTGCATTAATGTTATTGGCTAAAGATGTACTAGAAGAAAATCGTAAATGAGCCACAGAAAATTCAGGTTCAAAGTTTTTGAGATAATTCATAAATGTTGATGCTTTTCCCATAGCATGATAAACAGATTTTAAACAAGGATTATTCTTAAACTCTTGGTCAATGAATATCTGCTCATCAAAATCAGGTTTTTCTGGTTTTTCAAGAGGAATAACCACAATAGGGTCGTCAAAATTATCAGGTTCATCATTAGTT
>NZ_JBHTJR010000009.1:0-4358 GCF_042676005.1 Tenacibaculum geojense
TGTTGTTTTCTAATTCAGATATTATGTTTTTTATCTTCTTTTGCGTCACTTTATAATGTTTGCCAACGGTCCCGTATAAGAATAGTAGCGGATTTTCACACACAAACTTTTCGGTTAAACACAGACCTTTTTTATATTTACTTACTTTCTTTTAAGCGATTAAACCGCTATTATTTTTATACATTGTTGGCAGTAGGCTTTTATTCAACCCATTCCGAAAATTTATTATATCCATCATCTTCAATCCAATCATAAATTTTATAATCTGTCGATAGTCTGTATATCTTATTTCTATATTTTTCGTCAACTTCTATTACTGTCCAACCTTCTAAATCAGGATATTTTATCCAATTCTTATTTATATAATCGTGTAAATTAATTTTTTTCCCGTTTTCAGAAAATGAATAACCTAAATAATAAAGCGGGTTTGAGCCTTTGGATTTTGTTTTTCCATCTTTCCCTTTAATTCCGTTAATGTGAACTGCAAAAATGTGATTACCACTTTTCATACTTTGCATTATTTCATAACTAACCCATTTTCTGTTAAACGTATCTGAGCCAACTAAAACGCAAGTATTCGAGGTGTTTTTTATAGCTCCATTTATTAGACGTTTTAGAGCTATATTCCCCTCTTTTTTTGCTTTTTCCCATATAGAAGCATCAAAATAACCTGCTGATTCTCTATTTGGCTTAAGACGCCAATGGTTTCTTACTACATTCGCTCGAAAATCAATAATATCTTGATAATGAAAACTAAAAAATACTCTTTTTGCCATATTTAATTTATTACGAACATTACTATTAATGTTATTCCGATTAAAGTACCGTAAAAAATAATTTCAGTTTTAGAAAGTATACTAGAAATCCAGTTATTTTTGTTTGAACTACTTGTTTTCATACTAAAATCTATTTCACTATTTTCTTTCTTCCTCACCACTTCGTATAAATCTCGAAACTTTCTTTCTTGGCTTAAATAATAACCGTCCAAAATCCAAAATAAAGGTGTTGAAATGTATGTGATAATAATGTATTGAATATTTGTGTCTTTTGTAGCAAAAGCAAATAAAGCAGAAACGAGTGTTACTGCCCAACCACGAAGTAAAAATGAATTAACATTCATTCTTGTGATAACCTGTTGAATAAATTCAAGGTGCTTTAATTTGTTTTCTATGTTCTCAGCCATTCTTGTAATGTTTTATATCTTCTTGAACCGTCTATTGAAGGATAAAGAACGTAATAACCTTTAGGGATATAATTCCCTAAATTGTTCTTTGTACTACCATTTTGATATTCTATTGAAGGATATATTTGTAAATATTCATTTCCTGTCCAATGTCGATTATTATCGGCTAATCCTAAAATTGCAATATTGTCTTTTGAAAGTTTAAAAGTGTCGCCAATTCCAACTTCCCAATTACACCATTTGGATATAACGGCTCTATTTGTTGCTAATAGAATGAATTTTTCGTTTTCAATTATTTTTGATTTAATTCTATTTGCTGTATTACCATTTGTCCTTTCAGGCATTGTGTTATCCATCCAGTCAACATAAATACTAATCCCAAGATGTTCAAAGAAAATTTTTGCTTGTTCTACTTTGTCTTTATCCTGATGTGAATGAGATAAAAAAACACTAGTTGTTGCTGTTGATTTTGAAAATGTACGACTTTCGTTTGCATATCCATTCAGTCCTGAATATCCTGCATTTTGGCTAGCTATATTTCTAAATTCAGATTCGGTTATTATTGCCATAGTTTGTTTTTCAGCTTACTGCCAACGTGTTTGTATAAGATTAGTTGCGTGATTTCACTGACTAATTTAGCAAATACGAACCGAATAGAAAATCCGCAAGGATTTTCGTAAGTAGGTTTGCACTAGCAATTAATTTTATACGGTGTTGGTGTTTCGTTTTTATCCTATTCAGTTTATTGCTTTTAATTTCTTAAATGTTCTAATCGAATGAGTCATTTTTAATATTCCATAAAGAAATAATATCAAACTCAATAAAGTCCTAGAGGTTTCAGAAAATGACAAATCCTTAATATGATATACAGTCAAGATTACTATAAAAAGTACAGTTATGGATAATCCGATTAATATGTTTATTATAGTAGAAATTTTAATTCTATTTATTTCTTTTTTACTTAATATTTCTAAATTATTATTGTGAAATTGATGTGATTTAACATTGTAAAAACTAACTGATAAAAAAAGGACAAGTAATAGTAGAATCAGTAGAATACTTCTATAGTCAAAAATTGTAGTTCCGTTATAAATTTCTTTAATCGTCAAGAATATTCCAACAACAAAAAATAGTTGTAAGAAATAGGTCAAAAATTTATAAGCTTTTAATATCTTCATATTGTTTACTTAAATGGACACCAACGGTTTTGGCTAAGCTTAGTGTGGTAGTTGATAAGTCAGCGACTTATCGGACGAGCCACTTAGCTTAGACTTATTTTTAGTTTTTATCTTCGTCAGTTAAAACTAATCAAATAAGTTTAAGCGGACAAAGCAAATAAACCAAAACTTTGAGAAAATCATAAAAACCCACATTAAGTTTAGCCGTTGTTATGTGTAGCTTTCTTTTATGAATTTCATTTCTCCTGTTAAGATATTTTTTAATATTGCTTTGGTCGTTTTTTCAGCGTCAAATACCCATTGACTTTTGTTAATTACTGTATCGTATTTAATTTGAATTCCTTTTATTTTAATATGACCCAAATTTTCACTTTTAATAAATGTATTTTCAAATTCGTAAAAATGTTCATTATCTAAAAGTTTTTCTTCATTAAATGGTAATTCGTCTTGAAGTTGTAAAAAGGACTTTACCTTATTTTCTTTGCTATCATAAATCCCAATTTCATTGTTCATTCCAGATATTTTAACTTCAATTGAATTTATCTTTTCCTCAGGTAAATTATTCTTACACCAACCATAATCAAGTTGAACAAACCATTTTTTCGCATTTTGACTAATTGCTTGTACATTAGTCACTATTGTTTTTACTCGACCTTCCCAATCCTCAGATTTAGGTTCTCTCAATACTATTAGATTGATTCCGTGATGTTCTGCGAATTCCTTAGCTCCTTTTTGATATCCAATGGTTGTTACTAAAATTCCATTAATGTTTCCAACATCACTTAGAACACCATAAAAATTTCGGATTATCCCAATGCTTAATTTTTTATTATAATTTTTGCACTCAATAGCAACTTTATGATTTACACCTGCGAATTTGTATTCCCAATAAACATCTATTTGGTGTTTTGAAGATTTTCCTTGTAATTTAATGTTGTGTTTTACCTCAGTTGTTAAACCATCATCATTTAATAAACCTTGATAAACTTCTTGAGCAAATTTTTCATACTCAGTATTTTTATTCATAATGATCTCGGTTCTGATTTAGTTACACATAACGGCTTCGTATAACCCGTCAGTTATCGGACTAAATTAGCCAAAAGTTTTTAGTTATTTACTAGTTTAAGCAATTCTGAGTGGATTCGGACGTAGTCGAATCCGCCGTAATTGCCGTTATACATTGTTACCCAACGTTTTTTTCTCCAATCCATACTTTTCCTAATTCAAAAGCATAAGATTCGGTTCCGTCATTCAAAGTTTTTTTAGTGTGTTTTTTCTTTAATCTATCGTTAAACCATTTTTTATCTTCTAAATATTCTTTTTCGGTTTCGTAATCTTCTGGATTTCCTATGTCAGTACTAAACATAAAATCCTCGTCAAGTTTATGTTCCCAATTAAAACTTTCAATCCTCTTTTTTTTGATTTCGACAAAGTCAGTTTTAAATTCTTCTAATTTTTCGGGATTATTAAAAGTCGTATTATAAAAATCAATTGAGTTTCCGATTGCACAAACAACTTGTGATTTTGAGAACCTTGGCTCAAAAAGCCATATTTTCAAATAATAAGGTTCATTCAATTCGTCAAGTTGATTTTTCCAATTTTCATAAATATCAAAAAGTCCGTTTAGAATTCGTTCTTTAGTTTCTCCTTTTGGTTCAGGATTTCGGCTATTCGTTAATGAGATTCCACTAAATGGATGTATCCAAATTTTAGCATAATCTCTTTCGTAATTTTTTAGGTTTTCTAAATCAAGTTTCAGATTAGCTTTTTTCCATTTTTCAATGTTTTTCCAAATTCGATTATGTCCTCTAATTTTCTTCGTTTTCATTCGGTTTCTCAAATGTTGGGTAACGGTTTCGTATAACCCGTCAGTTATCGGACTAATTTAGCCAAAAGTTTTTAGTTATTAACTAGTTTAAGCAATTCTGAGTGGATTCGGACGTAGTCGAATCCGCCGTAATTGCGGTTATACATTGTTGTAAGCAGTATTCATTTGT
>NZ_JBHTJR010000010.1:0-518 GCF_042676005.1 Tenacibaculum geojense
TATTGATCCAGCGACAGGAGAAGTAACTTTACCAGCACAGGACTTTGAGAACCCAGCCGATAGTGATGGCAATAATGTTTATGTAGTAGAAGTAACGGGAACGGATGCAGATGGAAACCAGGCAGTAGGCACGGTAACCATTACGGTGGCAGATGTTGTAGAGACTACGACTATTGACTTAAGTGATGAGACCCAAACGGTTGATGAGAATACGGTTGCTACGGACACGCCAGTGTTAAGTGGTACGCCAATCGGAGTTGTTACGTATGCAATTACAGGAGGAACAGATCAAGGCTTATTTAGTATTGATCCAGCGACAGGAGAAGTAACACTTCCAGCACAAGACTTTGAGAACCCAGCCGATAGTGATGGCGATAATGTTTATGTAGTAGAAGTAACGGGAACGGATGCAGATGGAAACCAGGCAGTAGGCACGGTAACCATTACTGTGGCAGATGTTGTAGAGACTACGACTATTGACTTAAGTGATGAGACCCAAACGGTTGATGAGAATACGG
>NZ_JBHTJR010000011.1:0-12077 GCF_042676005.1 Tenacibaculum geojense
CTTTTTTGTATATTACAGCACACAACAAAACCTAAGCACCATTAAAACGGATGCTTAGCAAAATCGTTGTGTGTAAGCTGGAAAAACTAAATAAAATGGTTCATTATTTACTTGATAGTTCTCAAGAATACACAGAAGAAACCTTTCAAGAAGTTAAAAACAGATATACTGAATTTGGTAAAGACCTCTATGAAATCCTAAGAGTTTCCGAGCCTGGAATTTTTAAACATTTAAGATTTTATAAAGCGACTAAACTGATTAAAAAAACTACTTGGGGGAAAGCTGAAACAGAAAATAGTTATGCAATATATGATGACGGAAAAAAATCTTTCGGAATACAACTTGAACCAATGACACCGGTAATTTGTTTGCATAATAAACTGACTCAAATAGAAATCGGAGATTGGGATGAAAATGATTATTACGAAGAATCTATTGAATACATAAAAAAAGAGCTTTTGAAAAATGAAAAGCCTACACACAACAATGTATAACCGCAATTACGGCGGATTCGACTACGTCCGAATCCACTCGGAATTGCTAACGCTAGTGAATCAAAGAAAATAATAACTAACTTAACCCGCAACTGACGGTTATACGAAGCCGTTATGTGCAAGGCGCGTTCAACAAAAATTGTAATTCATAAAAATGAACTTTTTAAAATCAATTTTTAATATCAAAGAAGAACCTATAAAATCTTATTCCGATTTTTGGAAATGGTTTGAAAAAAATGAAAATATATTCCATAAAGTAGTTAAAAGCCAAGGAGATATAGAAGATGTGTTTTTTAACAAACTTGGTCCTAAACTAAATGAATTAAAAGAAGGATTTTGGTACCTAACTGGAATGTATGATGACAATAATTCCGAATTAATTTTAACAGCCGATGGTATTATTAAAAACATAGTCTTTGTAGAGGAACTTGTGGATTCAGCTCCTAAATTCAAAAATTGGATAATCACAGCTCTTAAACAGCCAACAGACTTAAATCACAATATGGAATAAATATGGGTGGTTATAAATTTGACGAAACTACTATGAGCTTTTACTCAAATAACCATAAAGAAATGCCTGATGAAATTGATATTACAATAACACATAAAGATTTAAATGAAAACAACAGAGAAACTATAACAAATGGAGTTTTTCTTGCTTTAGACAACTCTTTGGGAGAACTGAATTCTGTAACAACCATTGATAAAGTCAACATCATTAACCCAAATGACGCTACTTCTGATTTAATTCCATTAGAAAAATTAAAGGATTTTTTAGTTTGGAGAGAAAAAGAGTTTATAGAAAAATATAAAGGGTTTAGACATAATACAGAAAACGATAACTATTCTGGACTTGAAGCGACATTGAAAAATGGATTTCCTTTATTTGCTGTTGTAAACTCCGACTTACTAAATTGGGATAGTAAAGCTTCTCATCCTTGGATAGCTTCAGTGAAAATACATTATGATGGTAAAAATAATAATGGTATGCCTAATGAAAATGTTTATAAATTATTAGATACAATTGAAGATGAAATAATGCTGGAACTTAAAGATTCTGAGGGTTACTTAAATATAGGAAGAGAAACTGCTGACTCAATAAGGGAAATATACTTTGCTTGTGTAGAATTCAGAAAACCATCAAAAGTTTTATATAAAATAGTAAAAAAATATCAGGACAGAATAGAACTTGACTTTGACATTTATAAGGATAAATATTGGCAATCATTTAATCGATTTAAAACAAATTGAAAAAGCCCAGCACATAACATTGGCTATAATTAATACGGGTTTTGATGTTTAATCCAAAGTTTAGTATATTTTTATAAAGTCGTCAAATCATTTTGATTTGACTTTTGAAAAGAAAAAATAAAAGCAAACAAAATGCTTCGTCTTAGTGCTAAATCGGAAAGCCTCCGCTTCCCTATTCCCGCACCAATCATAGCCGAAGCCGTTACCACCAATTTGAAAACAGAACTACAAAAAAATAATAACAACTGGATTTTCGGTCTGATATTCATAATATTTGGAATCGGATTAATCTATCACAGTTTAACGGATTTCTTTAAATACAATTTTACGACGGTTCTTTTTGTTATAATGCGTTCGAATTCAAGCATAATAGCGGAATTTATTTTTGGAATTCTAACTGCGTTTTCTGGAATTCTGATTTTTTTAAATAACAAAAAATGGTTGACTTTAATAAAAATATTAGCGATTGGAATAATTGCGAATTTAATATTCGCTTTATCGTTAAGAATTACCGATTACATTTTTAATTGGGAATTGTTAGCAGAATTATCAGTCAGAACATTAATTGGACTCGGAATATATAAACTGACCGAATATCTGACTCGAGTAAACCAAACCGAATGGAATTTAAAAGCAGAAAAAATGAATTTTATAATCGGAATTGTAATTGGACTTTTTCCATTTCTATTCCGAAATATTTTTTTTTAAACGGACATAAAAACTGGTGGTAACAATGTATAACCACAATTACGGCGGATTCGACTACGTCCGAATCCACTCAGAATTGCTTAAGCTAGTGAATAACTAAAACTTTTGGCTAATTTAGCCCGATAACTGACGGGTTATACGAAGCCGTTAGCACCAATACGAAAAACAGAGTGGGAATATTTGATTTTATATTTGGAAAAACCATTAAAATAGAAGATGAATTCTTTGGAAAAATGGTCTTCTCTGAATTCAAGAAAAATCCTGAGAAGAATTATTTTGAATGCAGAAGACATTTCAAACCGACTAATGAAATAATAGAAATCGGAATTGAGGGAAACATAACTGGACCGACTGAAATACAAAAAGACTTTTTCCGAAAAATAGAATCAGATTATGGTAAAATAACTTCTTCAGTAAAGCCAATGATTGAAAGTGAATTTCAAAATTGGAAAGAGGATTTTGAAATTTCTGACTTCAATAAGGAATTTAAAGCAGTTTACCTTTACCTACCTCGTTGTGAAAAAGAACCAGAAGTTTGGGAAATAGCATTTGAAAGTGAGCATGACTTAAACCATACATTTACCTTGACAATGAATGATTTGAATGCAACCGAAATACTAATGGATGGATAAAGTACAGGTGCTAACAATGCATAACCGCAATTACGGCGGATTCGACTACGTCCGAATCCACTCAGAATTGCTTAAGCTAGTGAATAACTAAAAACTTTTGGCTAAATTAGCCCGATAACTGACGGGTTATACGAAACCGTTAGCAATAATTAAAAAACAAAAAATGATAATTAGACTTATTACAATATTTATTTTAATTCCTTTAGGTATATTTTGTTATTTCTTTTTCAAAAGAAAACCTACTACTGAAATTAACAAGAAAATGAAAAACAAAGCGGCTTTACGTTTTATTTTAGGGTTAATAATATTTATAGCTGGAGTAATATTAACCTCTATATCTAATGGAAAAGGCATATTTTATGGAGCTATTTTGGGAGGCTTTATAATGTTCTTAAGTTCAATTTACACATTATATAAAGTTAAATAAAATATGAGATTTATTATTTTCTCACTAATTCTATTTTGTATGTTTATGACAAGTTGTAAACCTAACAACGTAATAACAATAAAAAAAGAATTTAATTCTTTAGAATATTATGATGGGAAAAAAAGCACTAAAGATTTCTTGTTAGGAAATAATTACTGGTTAGGTGCATCAAGTTATATTGACTTTAGAACAGCTAACGTTAAATTTTTGAACGAAAAAGATACTGTATCATTAAATCTTTTCCCTGAAAAAACAAAAGATTTTACAGTAAGAAAATATTTATCTACATTTCAACCTGATCATAGAGGATTTTATAAAAAAGACCTTTTTTTGATATCTAAAGCTTTAAAACTTCCTGAACCCGTAATAAAAAATGATATATACTATATAAAAGATAAGTATAGCTATCATTTAGTTTATGAGGAATATAAAGGAAAACATTACTTTATGATTTATTCTATAACAGGAGGTCGAATGCCAGAAGGAATAATTGTTTATAAAGTTTATGAAGTAGCTTTTAATGAAAATATGAAAAACAAATACTTTAATAAGAAAACATAAATAACTATTGCTAACAATGTATAAAAAACATAGGGCTTTTGTGTTAATCCCAAAGTCTTGTACTTATTTACAAAGTCCGCTAAATATAAAAATTGGCATTTAAACGAAAAATAAAAGCAAAATATTTATATTTAGCTAAGTGTTAAACTCGAAATACAGTGCTTATCCTCTGCCCTACGCACTTTATACTAACCGTTGGCAATAATTAGTAACAAAATTCTAACTTCAAAGACAAATAGATAAAATACTTAATGAAAGTTGTACTTTATATTATACTCGGAATTGTAATAATAGTTATCGGATTTTTTGTTTGGTTCTTTGTTGTTTTTCTTCAAGTACCTGAATTAAACATTCCTGAAAATTCAAGTGAAAAAGAAAAAGTAGTCTTAATTGACAATTGGTTAGAAAAACTAAATTCTGAAAAGAAATTTAATGGCGGAATTCTAATAACAAAAGACGGAGAGCCAACTTTAGCAAAAACATATGGCTTCACAAATTCAAAGAAAACAGAAAAACTAAATAATAACTCTTCATTTAGACTTGCTTCAATCTCAAAGCAGTTTACAGCAAGTGGAATAATGTTATTAAAAGAAAAAGGATTGGTTGATTACGATGATTTAGTTTTAAAACATATTTCAAATTTTCCATATGATAATGTCACAATTAGACACTTATTAAATCAAACCTCTGGCATACCAGATTCATATTTAGATTTAGCGGAAAAAGAAAAAGATAAGATTGGAATTTTGACAAATGAAAAAGCTGTAAAACTTATAGCAGATAATAAACCAAAAGCAAATTTTAAGCCTAACGAAAAATATGATTATTCAAACACAAACTATATAATTTTAGCAAGAATAATTGAATTGATTTCAAATCAATCATTTGAGGACTTTATGAAAAATAATATTTTCATTCCATTAGAAATGAACGATACAAGAGTCTGGAATTTAATTTCAGAAGAAAAAACATTCAAAGGAAAAACTGATGGCTTTCAAGATTTAGCTGGAGAAATACGGGAAATTAAACCAACATTTGTTGATGGAGTTGCTGGCGATGGTGGTGTTTTTAGTAGTATAAACGACTTTGTAAAATGGGATAAATTTTGGTATGAAAATAAACTTATTAGTAATGAAAACCTAAAAGAGGCTTTTAAAAGACCTACACTAAATAATGGAGAGAAATCAAATTATGGATTTGGTTGGGTAATTATAAATGATGACGTAGTTATGCACAATGGAGCTTGGTTAGCAGCGAATACTTATTTTGTAAGAAATACTAAAGAGAAAACGAGTTTTGTTCTTTTAGATAACTCATCTAATTTATTTTTTGACAAGATAATTGGAAGTATAAAATAACTATTGCCAACAATGACTATAAATAATTGCTTGGTCTGTGCTTACTCGGAAAATCCTACGGATTTTCCTTTGGTTCGAGAACTTTTGCTAAATTAGTAACCAAACCACGCAACTATCCATAGCCGAGACCGTTGTACACCATTTGAACAAACCAATGAAAATCATTTTTTGCGATAGCGTAATTGACAATAAAGTAGTCGAACCTGATTATCAATCGGAATTTGATTCTGCCAAAGAAAATGGATTTGAAACACACGTTTTTAGTTTCGAAGAACTCACGGATGGAAATATCAACGGAGCATTAAAGTTTATTAAGAATTCAGACACAAAAGAATACGGAATTTATCGTGGTTGGATGATGAAGCCAAAGGTTTACGAACAATTTTATAATGGACTTTTAAAGAAAAACATTCAGTTAATCAATAATCCAACTGAATATGAACATTGCCATTACTTACCGAACTCTTACGACAAAATTGTTGGAGAAACACCAAAATCAAATTGGACTAAAGATTTAACAAAAACTAAAATCATTGAACTAACTAATGAATTTGGAGTTAAGCCAATAATCGTAAAAGATTTCGTGAAATCTGAAAAACACAATTGGAATGATGCCTGTTTTATCCCAAACGCTTCTGACAAAACTAAAGTGGAAAAAATTATCGCCAGATTTTTGGAATTGCGAGGTGACTATCTGAATGAAGGAATTGTGTTTCGTGAATTTGAGGAATTGGAATTTCTGACTGACCACTCAAAAAGTGGAATGCCATTAACAAAAGAATTTAGAATCGTATTCTTAAATAAGAATGTAGTTCAAATCTATAATTATTGGGACGAAGGAAATTATGACTCTGAAAAACCAGACATTGATTTCTTTAAAAATATCGCAAAAAGAATCGATAGTAACTTCTTCACAATGGATGTTGCAAAAAAGAAAAATGGAGGTTGGATAATAATGGAATTGGGAGATGGACAAGTAGCTGGACTTCCTGACAATGCGAATAGAAATGAATATTATAAAGAAATAAAAAACGGTGTACAACACGGTGTATAAAACATAGCTAATAAGTGCTTAACCAAAAGGTTTTGTATATTTAGAATGTCCGCCAAATTTTTAATTTGGCTTTTAAAAAGAGAAAAATTAAAAACAAAATATAAAAATTCGGCTCTGTGCTAATCCGAAAAGTCAGTGTCTTTTTGCACGCTACGTATCATACACAAGGCCGTTACCTACAATTAAAAAAATGACGAAGAATTTACCATACTGGCTTTGTAATAAGGGAACAACTTGTGACAGTGATGATTTTGAAGATGGAGAATCTTTTGAATTCATTAAAGAAGTGAGTTTGATAAAATTAAAAGATGAAAGATATCAGGTTTCTGAAATAGGAGCTTTTAGAAATATATTGGATGGATATGGATACGCACTAATTGACAATAAAATTGCTGATATTTTAAAAAAATATGTTTCTGACCAAATAGACTTAAAACAAACGATTATTTTCAGAAGGGCAACTAACGAAGAGTGGACAAACTATTCGGAGTTAATAATGAAAAACAAAATTGAGTTTAATGAATATTATCAGACAGAATCAGTTGGACTCAATATCTACGGAATATTAAACGGACTAATTTATGTATCAGCTGATTTGAAAGATTTAATCGAAAAAGAATTAACTGACCTAACTGATATTGAATTTAAAAGAGGATTACCACTTATGGCTGGATAAAACTGTAGGTAACACGGTGTATAAAACATAGCTAATAAGTGCTTAATCGAAAGGTTTGTTTATATTTAGAAAGTCAGCCAAATTTTTAATTTGGCTTTTAAAAAAGAGAAAATTAAAAACAAAATATAAAAATTCGGCTCTGTGTTAACCCGAAAGTTAGTGTCTTTTTATACGCTACGTTTCATACACAAGTCCGTTGGGCACAAGCTGAAAATCGAAATGGCGAAAAAAATTGGACTTTTATTATTAATTGTAATTATTTCGATAATTCTTGCTTCGATTTACGGAATTTTCCACAATCAAGTTTCTTACTCAATCTCTAATGAATATTTTACGAAATTCAAACTTGAACAATTCGGACTTGAAGCATATCCAGATACTGTGAGAATGACAATTGGAATGGTCGCAATTTGGTCGACTTGGTGGTTCGGACTTTTAATCGGATTGACAAATGGAATTGTTGGATTATTCCAACCGACTGCAAAAATTATGTGGAAAAGTGCTTTCGGAGCAACAATTCGGACTTTACTAATCGCAATCGGATTTGGAATTGTGGGAATTTTGGTTGGTAAGTTTGTAATCTCGAACTTAAATGCTAATTGGAATCTTCCAGCGGATTTGACCGACCGAAAAAGTTTCTTGACTGCTGGAACAATGCATAATTTCAGCTATCTTGGTGGAATAATCGGACTGATTTACGGAATAATATATCAACTTAAAATAAAAAAAAAGCCAGTGCCCAACAATGTATAACCGCAATTACGGCGGATTCGACTACGTCCGAATCCACTCAGAATTGCTTAAGCTAGTAAATAACTAAAAACTTTTGGCTAATTTAGCCCGATAACTGACGGGTTATACGAAGCCGTTGTGCACAAGCTGAAAAATGAGAAATCCATTAAAAATATTGCTTCTGATTTTAACTTTAGTTTCTTGTAAAAACCAAACGGAAACTAATTCGGAAATGAATAAGGTAACGGCTGAATTTACCAAAGAAATTCCTCAAATTGAATTACAGCAAACTGACTTAATTTCTGAACAGTGGAATTTCATGGTTTTTGAAAAAGGAGGTTGTTTGGGAGGAACACAATATGTCACTGAAAAAAAGAGAGAAATTCCAACTATGGTTTTTAGCGAAACGGAATGGAAAAAGTTTGCAAAAAATGACAAAACGAAGTTGACTGAATTTCTAATCTCTAAATTTTCTGACACAACGAAAACGAAAGTCCATACTTGCCCATTTTTTGGAGCAACTAATGGAGAAATGGCTGTGTATTCACTTCAGCATATTCATAATATAAATTGGCTTGAATTTTCGGAATTTAAAGAATATAAAAACCGAAAATATGGAAATGCCACTGACCAACCGCAAATGTGGTTGCAGAATATATTAAAAAACGAAACAAAACGGAATAAATTAGCAGAATTATATCGCACAACGAACTGAAAAAATAAAAGCCAGTGCACAACAATGTATAACCGCAATTACGGCGGATTCGACTACGTCCGAATCCACTCAGAATTGCTTAAGCTAGTAAATAACTGAAAACTTTTGGCTAAATTAGCCCGATAACTGACGGGTTATACGAAGCCGTTGTACGCAAGCTGAAAAATCATTATGAATAATAAAATTTTAATAATAACCCTGACAATTCTATTCAGTTACCAATTTAGTTTTGGACAGGAAAATGAATCGAATGAATTTAATACTGAAGATTTGATTGGACTATGGTATCAAAAATATAATCGTGGGAAATTTGATTTGACTTTTGAAAAGAAATTAACAACTGAACACAAGTACGGATTAAGTATTGAAATATTGAAAAACGGAGAGTTCCGAAATAGATATTCTGCCTCTTGTGGAAATGACACAATGCTTCGGACTCATAATTACAATGGAAAATGGAATCTGAATGAAAATTATTGGATAATGACTACTTCTGAGCCAATTAATTTACAAGGAACTGTTTATAAAATAGTGGAATTAAAATCTGATAAATTAGTTCTGAATGAAATTAAAACAGAATAAAGCCAGCGTACAACAATGTATAACCGCAATTACGACGGATTCGACTACGTCCGAATCCACTCAGAATTGCTCAAACTAGTAAATAACTAAAAACTTTTGGCTAATTTAGCCCGATAACTGACGGGTTATACGAATCCGTTATAGGCAATTAAAAAGACTCGTTAAATTTTAAACAGGTCAACATAAAAAATTAGAAAAGATTGAAGAAAATTATGCATCCATTAATAATAATTGGTCTACTTGTAATTTTAGGAGGTAGTTTTTTAATTCACCTTGGAACAAAAAAAGCTGCCGACAAAAGAGCGGATAAAATCACAACCGAAATATCTCTTTCAAAAGAAGAGATTATGAATCAAATTCAAAATCTAGACTCTACTAGTCAAAAGAAAATTTTCGACTTTTTGTCCCCAGAATTTGAAAGTGTAAAACAAGAAGTTCAAATTTCTAATGACCAATTATTTGAGCGAATCAGTAAACTCGACCAAGCTTCAAAAATGGAAATACTGAAGTTAGTTCGCCCAAAATTGGAATACACTTCAAATCAAACTCATTCTATTACCGAAAATGACGGAACTATAAAGACGACTTTTCGTTTCGATGTGCCAACAAATCAAGATGTACCGTTAACCGACTTTCTAATTCAATTTGATCAAATAATTTCAAAAGCTGAAATGTGGAGAAAAGATCAAAATCAAAATACAATGATTGAAACTAGATTTAACATAAACCCTAACACTAATGGATTAGTCCATAAAATTTATAATATTACTATGCATCAATATATAGTTCTTGAAGTATGGTCAAAAACAAAACCGAGTATTGTTAGATTAGAAATAAATTAAAAACTGCCTATAATAATGGCTATAAGTAAATGCTTGTTCTAGCCTACTTCTGAAAATCCTTGCGGATTTTCAGTTTGGTGTGTACTTGCAAAGTTAAGTGCTAAACCACGCAACTACTCATAGCCGAGACCGTTGGCAGCAATATGACAAAACAAAACGCAATGGAATTTAATAAAGAAAAATACAAAATCTATACTTGGAAAAATTGGATGATTATGCATTGGATTTTAAATCCAGGTTTAGCTATAAACGAATTAATTTTAGGTCAAAGAATTCCGAAAATTAGTTTGGAGGATAAAACATCAGATAAACCAAGGATTGAGAGAACTTTTATTCCTTGCCCACATTGTGAAAAGTTACACGATGGAAGAACTTGGGCTTATCAAAACGGAACTGCTTTTAAAAACTGGTTTGGACTTTACTGTTCTAATTGCGGAAAAATAATTCCATGTATTATGAATGGTTTTAGTTTTATAATTCTTGCTTTAACATTTCCAATTTGGGGATGGTTTAAAAAAAGTTTAAAAGAAAATTGGTTAAAAAAACAACCTGAAAGATACGAGAATATAAATATTGAAATTACACCAAATTCGTTTGACAAAAAAAGTTGGATAAAAACAGGCTTAACTTGGGGAACATTTATGTTTTTAATAATGACATTTGGATTTCCATACTTTGAAGGACAAGAAATAAACCTGAAAAGTATATTAATTGGATTAATCATTTGGACAATTGCAGGACTTGCATTTGGATATACAATGAAAATATTTTTGAATAAAACACTGACCAAAAAAGGAGAAAATACTGCTGCCAACAATGTATAAACTTTATTGCTGCTATATTTTTCCTTCGGAAAAATACGCAGGCACAAAGTTGTTTAATAATTTGCTTACTTTTAGCATAACAAAAACACAACAAAGCTTATACTAAAACGTTAGCAAAAATTATATAATAACAATGAAAATAATCAAAATATTATCATTATTAGCTTTTATGATATTAATATCATCATGTAATAAAGAAAAATTCCCTAAAAATGCTGTTTTAAAAATATATCATTTTGAAAAAAATGGAGATAAATATATATCTGATACTTTAGTTCAGTACTTTGATAATAACAATAGAATTTTGAAAATATTTAATCCTTTAAAAAAGCTAAAAAATTACGAAAAACCCACAAATGACACCTATCATTTTGTTTATGATGATAATGGAAGATTAGTTAGAGAATATTCTTTTATAAGATATTCTGAAGACGATTTTTACAACAAAGACAAACTTAATGACAGCACTGCTTATATTTACAAAGGAGATAAAATTGAACAGATAAACATCAACCCTCATAGTCAATATAAATCAAAAACTGTTAAATTTAAATATAAAGATAATCGTATTGTTTCTAAATACACAGAAGGTTCCTTTAATGACTCAATTGTATATAACTATCCAACACGAGATTCGATAATAGAAAAAAAATATTATAAAAATGAGTTATGTTATACACGGGAAATTAAATTATTATCGAAATACGATTCAATAATTAAAATTTCTTTTAATAAATCAAGTAGATATTGTGGATACAATACTGGTAAAATATTACATAAAAAATATAGTAGTGATGGTCAGAAATTAATGCTTGAAAAAATCAATGGATCAAAAAAGTATTATAATTACCAAAATAACAGATTGGTGTCAATTTGTAATGATAGTTTAAGTAATAATTGTTCAAAAAATTACGATTACGAAGATGATAAGCATGGTAATTGGATAAAAAAAACCGAACGTTGTGGAAGTGTGATTTTAAGTATTGAAACAAGAGATTTAACTTATTAAATTATGTAAAACAACTTTTGCTAACAATGTATAAAAATAATAGCGGTTTAATCGCTAAAATAAAAGTAATAGAATATAAAAAAAGGTCAGTATTTAACCGAAAAGTAAGTGGATAAAATCCGCAACTTTTCTTATACTTGAACGTTAGCAACAAGCAAAACCAACATCTATGAGAAAAATAATATTTGGAATAATAATACTATTGACTTTTT
>NZ_JBHTJR010000012.1:0-6339 GCF_042676005.1 Tenacibaculum geojense
TTAAACTAGTAAATAACTAAAAACTTTTGGCTAATTTAGTCCGATAACTGACGGGTTATACGAAGCCGTTGTTGTGGTTAATGTAGAAAAAACGAACAGAATTGATATTTAGACCTCTGAAATACGAAAAATATGCAGACAAAAACTGTCAAAAACTGACTGAATTTCAAAACGAATTCAGAGCCGAATATGACCTTGACAATTATGAAAATTGGTTCTATAATCAATCCAGCGAAACTTTGCGATTATATTCAGACGATAAAGAAATTTATTTCAAATACATACCTGTTGGAACTTTTTCTCAAAAGACAAATACTTGGATGTGGGCTTGGGCAAATGAACATTCTGTTGAACTGAGAAAATTCCAGACTTAAAAAGTTAAGGAGTTCGGAGAAAAAAAGAAATATGAAAATCTGTCAAATACTCATTTTGACGGAGATAAATACACAGGTTGGGAATTGACTTCCATTGCATTCGACATACTTGGCGGAATTGGAACTTATCGAGTAATTTCTGACCATTTGGAAAAATACTTTTTGCTCACAGACCAAATCTCAAAAGAAGAAGTTGAGAAAATAGAAAACGAATTAATTGACTGTGGAATTCACGGAAAATTACGAAAGGCGTTTATCTGTCAACATTTGAATAATCAAACCAAAACAGGATTTGAAGAAGCATTTGAGACTTATCGTGGAATGGAATTGGACGAGGAAGACGATTTTCAAGCTTGGTGCTCTGAATGCGAAAAAGAACGACTTAAAACAGACGGTTGGAATGACGAATCAATGGAATTTGCAAACATTAAATTGGTCTGCGAAAACTGCTATTTTGAGATAAAGGAATTTAATTTAAACGAATAAAAAACACTAACCACAACAACGGCTATAATTCATTGTGGCGGAATTTTCTAACCGAAAATTCCTATCTTTAAATCATCGCTTGGTTCTCGTGGAATGGTCCTCGCGGACAATTCCACAACGAAACCATAGCCCAACCGTTATGGTTTATATGGCAAACTGCTGTGAATAAAAATTGTAACTCTATATTTTAAAAACTGAATCATTAATTTTAACTTTAGAAATCATGAAAATGAAAACAAACAAATTACGTAAACTACTAAAATTTGGACTAGTCCTGTTTGGACTTTCTCTGATGCTATGGAACTGTGAAAAGGAAGAAAACCAACTAAATTCTTCCATTAACAACTCAAATTTTATTTCAACTGCTGCTATTAATGAAGTACAACAATTTTTGGATGATACTAATTACTCAAGCAAAAGGACAAGTAACAGCTTTAATTTAATTACAGATTTCGATAAACTATCTTATGATAAAATAGAAAATAGTAATGAACTTCTTGCAGTTGTTCCAGCTAATATTGAGGGTAAAAAAATGTACAGCAGAATTTTAATTACTAAAGTTAATAATTCTGTTAGCGGTGTTTTATTTAGTATGACCCAAAACTATGGGAATAGTGAGTCTAATTTTACAGGAAAGGCTTATATCTCCGATTTACAAGGAAACTTTATTAATGGATTAGTTTATGAAAATGGTATTCCCGTAAAAAAATTACAACTAAAAGAAAATACTTCTGGTAGAAGTTCAAATGGAGGAGATTGTCCTGATGATTGTCCTTATATAGATTGTACATTGTGTCAATTAGATGAAGTAGTTATTACTGCACCGAGACCAACAGAAGGTCCTTATGCTATAGTTCCGTTTATTTATGTTTATGATTATCATCAAGAAAATGAGGAGTTACTTGGTGATTTTGCTTGGGATTCTAATGGAGGTGGTGGTTCTAACTCTGGAAGCGGAACAAGTTGTACTGGTGATAAAGTATATAATTCTGCTACTAATACTTGTAATTGCCCTTCTGGAACAGTTGAGAATACAAGAGGGGAATGTATTGAAGATATTCTTAATGAAACGGGTAGTCCTTGTGTTGGGGATATTATTGATGCACTCCATGAAAAGGATTTAAATGGAGCTTTAGTACCTGATTTACAAGGAAAAGAACATTTATCACAAATAGTATTAGACTTATTTGGTAAATGCAGCAATTATGATTTAATAGTTAATGTAGCAGAATTAGGAACTGGTCCACATGGAGGCCCCGTAAATGGAAAAACCAATGGAATAAGTTCTATAACTCTTGATGATGATTTAATTGATGATGCCACCAGACTTTCCATTGCTAAGGTACTAATTCATGAAAGCTTGCACTTATACATGAACTGGATAATGAGAAAAGCTCCTGATTCGGATATGACTATTGATGTAAAGGCATATTTTTATGAATACAATGAAGATTCAAATCTTAGTCATCATCAATATATGCAAGATTTTGTAGAAGCTTTAGCTTATTCATTATCTGCTTATGATAATCACAGACTACCTATGGATTATTATAAAGCTATGTCATGGGGAGGTTTAGAATCATCAGATACTTATCAAGGATTTGACCAAGATAAAAAAGATGCAATTCAAGAAATTATTAACAATGAAAGACATGATAGAAATGGTGCTCAAAGTACACAATGTGAGTAAGCAAATAGCAATAATTATATTATTATCATTTTTAGTTTCTTGTAAAGTAACTAAAAGAGCCACCGTTGTAAACGGTACATATACTTTCGAAAGACACGAATCTAAAAGTAGATTTTCAAGTATCAATGTAGAAGCTTATGACTATGAATATAAAAATGGTTTGAATGCAGGAGTAACTGTCAATGATGTTTATTTTGATATTAAGTTCGATAAGGAAAAAAAAATAATCCCTCTACAAATAAAGGCTTCACCCAATAATAAATTTAATGTAAGGGTTCTTTTTCCATCTAGACATTCTGTGAAAATTGATGAATTTTATTTTAAAAGAGGAGATTCAATAATAATTAAAGCCTATTTAAAGGAAGATAATAGACCTGTTTATTAATACAAACCATAACACAGTATATAAAAAATAGCAGTTACGAGCTAAAATCAAAGTTTTGTTCTTATCTGCTATTTTTGTTTTTAAATTGAAAAAGTAGTCGTTTTTATTCTGCTACTTTTCATATACTAATACGTTACCACCAATTTGAAAACAGAACTACAAAAAAATAATAACAACTGGATTTTCGGTCTGATATTCATAATATTTGGAATCGGATTAATCTATCACAGTTTAACGGATTTCTTTAAATACAATTTTACGACGGTTCTTTTTGTTATAATGCGTTCGAATTCAAGCATAATAGCGGAATTTATTTTTGGAATTCTAACTGCGTTTTCTGGAATTCTGATTTTTTTAAATAACAAAAAATGGTTGACTTTAATAAAAATATTAGCGATTGGAATAATTGCGAATTTAATATTCGCTTTGTCGTTAAGAATTACCGATTATATTTTTAATTGGGAATTGTTAGCAGAATTATCAGTCAGAACATTAATTGGACTCGGAATATATAAACTGACCGAATATCTGACTCGAGTAAACCAAACCGAATGGAATTTAAAAGCAGAAAAAATGAATTTTATAATCGGAATTGTAATTGGACTTTTTCCATTTCTATTCCGAAATATTTTTTTTTAAACGGACATAAAAACTGGTGGTAACAATGTATAACCGCAATTACGGCGGATTCGACTACGTCCGAATCCACTCAGAATTGCTTAAGCTAGCAAATAACTGAAAACTTTTGGCTAAATTAGCCCGATAACTGACGGGTTATACGAAACCGTTGGCAAACATTAAAAACTTATAGAATATTTAGAATGATAAATAGAATAAAGAACTTTTTACCTGCTCTAATCATAGCTGGTATAATAATTTTCTCAGTAAAGCTATTTGTTGCTAAAAAGAAAGCAAATAAAGAGGAATTAATGAGTAATGGAAATAAAACAGAAGCTATTATAAAGGACATTAAATATGATTATTATTTTATTAACAAAGCTCGTAAAAAACAATATTATTATAAGTTAACTTTAAACTATAATGACTTACAAGGAAATTTATATAAAAACTTTGTTTCAATTAATGATTATGATTTCAAGGAGAAAAAAATAGGAGACAAAATTGAAATTTTTTATTCCACTGAAAACCCTAAAGAAATAACTTTAGTTGACTACCAAAAAATACACAAAACACCTGAAAGAATTTTACTACCTAATGATTTGTTAAGTATAAATAAAAACAAGAATACAAAATCAATTTACGATAACTTAAATAAAATAAGTTATGGATGGGAAATAGACCAAAATGATTCTACTTTATTTTTAAACAAAAGAAGGAAAAGCTTTATATATGTGAGGAAAGACTCAATAGCTTATTATCATAATTCATTTCTTGATAATCAAATATTAGAAAACGACTTAAATCAATTTGAAAAAATAGAATCAAAAAGAGTAGCTAAAAAACCTATAAACATTGATCTTTTTGAACCAAAAAGCAAACCTCTCCAGAATTTTAAAATGCGAAGTCTTGTAAATCATTATCAAAAAGATAATTTGAATTTCTATTCATCTGAAATCAATGACTATTCTAATAAACCTTGGTTTTCATTAGTTTTAAAAACAACTAATGATAGAAAAAATTAAAATAGGCGTCGAATTTATAGAAAAAAAACGATTTGCCAACAATGTATAACCGCAATTACGGCGGATTCGACTACGTCCGAATCCACTCAGAATTGCTTAAGCTAGTATATAACTAAAAACTTTTGGCTAAATTAGCCCGATAACTGACGGGTTATACTAAGCCGTTGGCATTCATTAAAAACCGAGAATACTTAAATGAAATACTATAAATATAAATGGAATGAATTGCGTGGCGACCAATTTGATAGTTGGGGATTTTCATTATGGTATTTTGAAGTTGGAGAAGACAAGTATTATAATAGACAGATTACGATATTTGATAATGGTAAAATCTTAAAATACTCAGAAGATAAATTGGAAGATGAATTTGGAGGATTAGGCGAAGGGAAATTTGACTTATCTGAATTTGATGGAATAGAATGCTCTCAAAAAGAATTTGAAGAGAATTGGAATCGATAAATTACATAAAAGGAGATGCAACAAACCCGATAGGAAATGACAAAAAATTGATTGTCCATATCTGTAATGACATTGGTGGTTGGGGAAAAGGATTTGTCTTAGCAATATCTAAAAAATGGAAAAAACCAGAACAACAATATCGTGAATGGTTTAAATCGCAGGATAAATTTGAATTAGGAGAAGTTCAATTTGTGGAATTAGATTATGACTTATCAGTTGCTAATATGATTGGACAACATAAAATTAAAAAAATGGACGGACAAATTCCTATCCGATATGAGGCTGTTGAAAAGTGTTTATCGAAAGTTGCTGACTTCTCTGGACAAAATAGCTATTCAGTTCATATGCCTAGAATAGGTTGTGGACTTGCTGGTGGAGACTGGAATAAAATTGAACCAATTATCCATAAAGAGTTAATCGAAAGAAATATAAGAGTGACTGTTTATGATTTTGAATAAAAAATAACGAAATGCCAACAATGGGTATAGTTCATAGCGGCTTTCAGCACGCTACGAACCATACCCTAGACGTTCTACGCAATTTGAAAAACTTACTCAAAATATTGATTACAATCTTGATTTTAGCTTCTTGTAAAAAGGAAATTAAGAAAAAAAGGGAAATTGTTAAATCTGATTTTAACCTAAAAAAAGATTACTTAGATTTCAAGCAAAAAATGACAGAATTAGATACCTTGAAAATATGGATTGATTATTCTGCTTGCTTGTTTTTTGGTTATGAAAGAATTATAATTACAAAAAAAATTAGATTCCGTTAAAATTAAGGGAGAATTTAAAAATGAAACATTTACAAAGGTCTCTAAATGGAAAAAAACTTATGACACTATAATTCCTCAAAATGATACTATTTGGAATTTTGGTCAATTCATAGAAAAAAATAAAGACCGAATAAAACCTAAAAATAAAAAACATAGTAGAATTCGAATTAGTCATAAAACAGATACTATTTATTTATTTAATAATGGATTAAGTGATTTAAATAATTTATTAAATGAATACGATATGACTGCTGAAAAAATATGTCCAAGACATTTAAATTTAACAGAACGCGATATCGAAATTATTAAAGATTTGAATTAAAAACTGCGTAGAACAATGTATAACCGCAATTACGGCGGATTCGACTACGTACGAATCCACTCAGAATTGCTCAAACTAGTAAATAACTAAAAACTTTTGGCTAATTTAGCCCGATAACTGACGGGTTATACGAAGCCGTTGTACACAATACCCAAAAAATGCCTAGAATCGAACTTCAAACTGAAATAAAAGCCGATAGAAATAT
>NZ_JBHTJR010000013.1:0-999 GCF_042676005.1 Tenacibaculum geojense
ATGAAGTAACGGTTCGTGTGGTGAATACCACAACGGGCTGTGATGCTACAAGTTCAGGAATCACAATGACAATATCGCCATCAAATACAGTTTCATCAGCGAGTTCAACACCAACTACAGATTATAATGTAGCAATAACTAATGTAACCCATACAACTACTAACGCTTCAGGTATTAGTAATGATGGTGTTTCAGGAGCAAATGGTTTACCTGCAGGAGTTAGTGCAACATGGTCTGGTGATATAATAACAATTAGTGGTACACCAACAGAGAGTGGTGTTTTTAATTATAGTATTTTATTAACAGGGGGTTGTGGTTCAATTTCAGCTACAGGAACAATTACAGTTAATAGTGTTGTAGATGCGATAGATGATGATTACAGTGCCAGTCCGCTAACTATTGGAGATAGCACGGGCGATGTAACGGATAACGATACTTTAGACGGATCACCAGTGGTTATAGGAAGCAACCCAGGCGAGGTAACCATCACGCCAGATCCAAACGGTACGAATCCAACAGGATTGACCTTAGATCCATTGACAGGAGCGATTAGTATTGATACGGGCACACCATCAGGTACGTATGTAGTAGAATATGAGATATGTGAGAATGGAGCCAATCCAGCAAACTGTGATATAGCGATAGCTACGGTTGTAGTTTCGAATCCAATCGATGCGATAGACGATGATTACAGTGCCAGTCCGCTAACTATTGGAGATAGCACGGGCGATGTAACGGATAATGATACTCTAGACGGATCACCAGTGGTTATAGGAAGCAACCCAGGCGAGGTAACCATCACGCCAGATCCAAATGGTACGAATCCAACAGGATTGACCTTAGATCCGTTGACAGGAGCGATTAGTATTGATGCGGGTACACCATCAGGTACGTATTTAGTAGAATATGAGTTATGTGAGAATGGAGCCAATCCAGCAAACTGTGATATAGCGACAGCTACGGTTGTAGTTTCGAATCCAATCGATGCGATAGACGATG